>JBDNGV010000158.1:0-10756 GCA_041689125.1 Daejeonella sp. | reverse complement strand
TACGTTTTGGGAAATCCTTACTAAAGAGAAAAATCGTCTTCCGGAGTAAAATTTTAATTGACAAATAGACAAATCAACTCATCGACAAATTCATTTCCTCATTCCATACATCATTTTTCCGTAATTTGCGCCAAATGTAGCGGATATGAGTTTAGTAAAGGCAAAGAAGCATCTCGGACAACACTTTTTAACCGACAAAAACATCGCAGAGAAGATCGTAAATAGTCTTCAGCATAGTGTTCAGTACAAGCAGGTTTTGGAGGTTGGTCCGGGGATGGGAATTCTTTCCGACTTTCTGCTTGCTAATAAGGATCTCGAAACCTATCTGATTGATATTGACACTGAATCTTATGAATTCCTAAAAAAAAAATATTCAAACCTTGGCGAAAGATTAATCAATGGTGATTTTTTACAACTTGATTTTGCCGAAGTATTCCCTGCAAAATTCGGCATCATTGGTAATTTTCCTTATAATATTTCATCGCAGATACTTTTCAAAGTACTCGATAACCGAAATCAAGTAGTTGAGTTGGTTGGAATGTTTCAAAAAGAAGTGGCCCAGCGATGTGCAGAAAAGCCGGGCAGCAAAGAGTACGGTATTTTAAGTGTCTTTCTCCAAGCATATTATAAGGTTGAGTATCTATTCTCTGTGAAACCGGGGGTATTTAACCCTCCACCAAAGGTTAACTCGGCTGTAATAAGATTAACGCGAAATGAGGTTGAAAAACTGAATTGCGATGAAAAATTATTCTGGCAGGTTGTAAAAGCGGGGTTTAACCAGCGCCGCAAAACGCTTAAGAATGCCTTATCATCCCTTGTTAGTAAGGAGAACATGACGGATGATCCAATGTTAGACCTACGTGCAGAGCGCCTGAGTGTAGATGATTTTGTCAAACTGACGAATCTAATCAGTTCGTCGAGAACAATACAAAATGAATAAAAGAATCCTGATTGCAGATCATTTGCATCCTGCTTTTAAAATTGAAGCAGAAAGGCTTGGCTATATATGTGATGACCTGCCACTAATCAACAGGGCGGAAACTCTCGAGATTCTGAAAAGTTATTCAGGGATAGCGATTCGAACAAAGTTTCGGATAGATCAGGAAGTGATTGATGCAGGGCCAAATCTAAAATTTATAGCCCGGGCTGGTGCAGGAATGGATAATGTGGATGAGACCTATGCCAAATCCAAAAGTATAATTTGTATAAATGCACCCGAAGGGAATCGGGATGCAGTAGCTGAGCATGTGCTCGGCATGCTTCTTTCTCTACTCAAAAACCTTAGAAAAGCTGATTTAGAAGTTAGAAGTGGTATTTGGGATAGGGAAGGTAACAGAGGGTGGGAGCTAAAAGGCAGAACTATTGCAATCATTGGATATGGTAATACCGGCCAGATGCTTGCCCGAAAACTGTCTGGTTTTGAGGTAAAGGTGATTGCTTATGATAAATATAAAACGGGATTTTCTGATCAATATGCCGAGGAGGTGAGTATGGAACAGATAGTTAAGCAGGCAGATATTTTGAGCTTTCATATTCCCCTGACCTTTGAAACTAAACAGCTCTTTAACAAAGAATATCTTTTTCATTTCAGGAAGCCGATCATCTTTTTAAATGCTGCAAGAGGAGAATTGGTTGATACAAGATCAGTTTTAGACGGAATACGAAATGGCAAAATAAGTGCTGCAGGATTTGATGTACTTGAGGCAGAAAAATTTCCACTCTTAGAAGAACAGGAATGGTTTAAGGAATTGAAAGACTTTCCAAATTTGATTTTAAGTCCACACGTGGCCGGCTGGACTCATGAATCTTACCGAAAGATTTCAGAAGTTTTGGCTAGTAAGCTTAAAAATATTACATTCTAAACATGATGGCCTTTACTTTTCAACGATCAACCATTGGTTTACATGGAAGAAATTTTGAATATACCGGGATATTTTCTTTTTAAGCGACATATCATATCTTAGGATATTTCTAAATTTCTCCATTATAGAAACGCCGGTATGTTCACGGGTTATGAAGCCTTCAGCTTCACAAAGATTCTGTAAGGTACGCTGTGGAAATATATAAGTATGCTCTAATCCATCGATCACTTTAGGTACAGATAATCTAAACATGTTCAAAGCTCTATACCAGGTATACAGTTTACTCTCTATATCTGGTGTCGCTATAAATAGAATTCCTCCTTTCTTTAATATTCGGTACATCTCTTTAATATAAGCCTTAGGATCAATCACATGTTCAATAACATGGCTGATATGAACCATATCGAAGTAGTTATCTGGGAATTCAGCCTTCATAAGTTCGCCTCGGTAAACATCAACATTAAATTGTTCCTTTATGAAATTTATTGCTCCTTCGTCATATTCAGTTGCGTGAAGTTCAAAGCCAAGTTGGTTTGCGAAAGCAAGACCAAGCCCCAAGCCACAACCCACATCTAAAAATTTCCCCCCTTTTTTATATTTGGCGATGTAAGGAGCCTCCCTAAGTACATCTTCAGTTGAATAAAATTTTATTTCCTTGATTCTTGCTATGCTGTATTCTTTGAACTTCAATGCATCATATATATCAGCATTATAATATCCTTCATAATATTCCTTGAGTTCGTCATTGTCGGCCATGGGATTGGCAAAGACAACGCGACAAGAATTACATTTAACTCGGGAAATATGAGGGCCTTTTCTCACGCAGTCTATAGCATAACCTTTTAAATTCTTTGAGTGGCATAAAGGGCATTCGCGGTGTATTTGCATGTAGATTTGTGCTTATCAAGTCTGCGCCAAATATATTAATATCAAATCCAATTTCAAGGTTAATCTTAGTAGTTTGGAAATGTAACTGATACTTTGGAGTCAAATATTCGTGATTGTATTTGGAAATCTGAAATCAAAAATATTATCTTCGTATTCATACGAGCAAGACTATATTGGCTTAAGCCGACATAGTCTTGTTTGTTTTTAAGAGTTTATTATAAAATGTGTGAGATATGACGGACGTAACTTATTATACCCGCGAAGGATTAGAAAAACTTAAAGAAGAGCTTCATTTATTAAAAACTGAAGGCCGTTCGCAGATTTCAAAGGCAATTGCCGAAGCCAGAGATAAAGGCGATCTGTCTGAGAATGCTGAATATGATGCCGCAAAAGAAGCGCAGGGTCATCATGAATCTAAAATTTCAAAGCTGACGAATGTATTGGCGAATGCTCGCCTGATTGATGAATCAAAGCTTGACTCTACAAAAGTCCTTGCCTTGTCGATTGTTAAGATCAAAAATACGGATAATGGAGCAACTATGACTTATCAATTGGTCTCTGAATCGGAAGCAGACTTAAAAACAGGTAAGATATCGGTAAAATCTCCTATTGCCCAAGGATTATTGGGTAAATCTGTAGGAGACAAAGCTGAGATCGCTGTTCCGGCTGGTAAAATTGAGTTTGAGATCATCGAAATTAGCAGATAATTTCTGCCACAACTGAATTAAATTAAATTATTATGGAATCAATTTTCTCGAAAATTATAGCAGGCGATATTCCTTCGTATAAGGTCGCTGAAACATTGGAATATCTGGCCTTTCTGGATGTAAATCCGTTAACTGAAGGTCATGTTCTGGTTATCCCCAAAATAGAGGTTGATTATATATTTGACTTAGATAGTGAAACCTATGTAGGCCTGATGATGTTTGCGCAGATTGTGGCAGCGGGTTTAAAAAAGTCTATTCCATGCAAACGGATTGGTGTTTCTGTGATAGGCCTAGAAGTTCCTCATGCTCACATTCATCTTATTCCGATTAACAGCATGGACGATATGAATTTTAGTCGCCCAAAACTGAGTTTTACCGAAGAGGAACTTGAAGCTATTGCCGAGAAAATTAAGGAGCAACTGTAATTTTATTTAATCCGTTTCTGATTATCCTTTGCGAAAGCATCCCAACCGGAATAGTTCTTTTTATTTCCCGCAGTACTTATCTTCTGGAATGAATGACAAACTGCCACTGCTAAACCATCGGTAGCGTCAAGAAATTCAGGAGTTTCAGAAAATTTTAAAAGGGTTTTGAGCATCGCTGCTACCTGTTCTTTAGAGGAATTACCGTTTCCGGTGATCGACTGTTTGATCTTTCGAGGGGAATATTCGAATATGGGAAGACTGCGTGATAATGCTGCAGCCATTGCCACACCCTGAGCACGGCCGAGTTTTAACATAACCTGAATATTTTTACCATAGAAAGGGGCTTCTATTGCCAGGCAATCAGGCTTGTACTGGTCAATGAGTAAAACTGTCTTTTCAAAAATATGTTTAAGTTTCAAAGGATGATCACCAAGGTGTTCCAGTTTTATTACACCCATACAGATCAGGTCAACATTACTTTTTACCTCCTTGACTATTCCATAACCCATGACACTAGTTCCAGGATCAATTCCAAGGATTATCCGCTCAGTTGATTTTTCTTTTATCATGCTTGACAATATTAAGAAATTACACGCTTTTTTTGTTTTTAACGTAATACTATTTCAAAATTTAAATTCAAAGGAGCTTTTGCTTAACATTGCATAAATAAAATATTTTGAACAGTCTTACCAAAAAGATTCTGAGTATTTGCATTAAGGTCACCATTTTAGGTCTGGCTTCTTGGTACATATATAATAGACTTAGTGATAACCGTGGTATCAGTGACTTCAGGATGCTACTTGGCACACTTGACCCTGGAAGTGTATGGATTGTAATGTCCAGCCTATTTTTATTGATGTTGCTGAACTGTTTTCTAGAAGCTCTTAAATGGAAGTACCTTGTTCAAAAAATAGAAATAATAAGTACCTGGAAGGCTGTTGAATCTGTTTTTTGCGGGTTGACTTGGGCTATTTTCACTCCAAACCGGATTGGAGAATATGGAGGCAGAGTATTTTTTCTATCGCCAAATAAGAGGATTAAAGGTGCCGTTGCTATGAGCGTAGGGACTATTGGGCAGCTCGTACTAATCAATGTGTTTGGGGCATTGGCGCTCAGGTGGTTTGTGTATCGATTTATGGATCTCAACCCCATTATGAATCTAAGTATATCCATATTGATCCTTGTTTTTAGCGCATTTTTTCTGCTTTTCTATTTCAACATACATTGGATAAACGGCCTCTTGTCCAAAATAAAGTTCATGAAGCGGTACAAGCGTTTTTTCATAATTTTTTCGAGGTTTAAGACATCAGAACTCCTGCGGATTTTATTGTATTGTCTCTCACGCATCTTGATCTACAGTACGCAGTATTTTTTGATCATTCATTTTTTGATCCCACAAATAGATCCTCTTGACGTGATTTTGATACTGTTTATCTTTTATTTTGTTCAATCCTCAATGCCTTCTCTTGATCTGCTTGATATAGGTTTAAGGGCAACAACTGCTGCTTACTTTTTTTCTTATATAACCGACCAAGAAATTGCAGTGATGGCAGCAATTGCAAGTATATGGCTGATTAATTTAATTATTCCATCTATTTTAGGGTCCGTTTTTGTTTTAAAACTCAATTTCTTTGGTAGTCCTCGTAATTAGTATTCTTTCAATTGTTTTAGCCCTTGCTTATTTGGGTTTGTATTTATTTCTACTTAAGGGATGGAAGGGAATCGAAACTTACAGTTTGAAAAGTTCCAATTTTAAAACATCAGTTAGTATCCTGATTGCAGCCCGAAATGAGGAAGATAAAATTTTTAGTACCATTAGCGATATCCTGGCTCAGGATTATCCTGCTGATTTATTTGAGCTGATTGTTGTTGATGATCACTCAAGCGACCGGACTTCTGAAATTGTACTTTCTTTTGCTAACCGGGGTGTAAAGCTGATAGTATTGAACGAAAATAAACCCTTGAATTCTTATAAAAAGAAAGCAATAAGCGAAGCGATTAAGTTTTCTGATTCAGAACTTATTGTTACAACCGATGCCGACTGTAGAATGGGCCCCGATTGGCTTAAAACAATCATTGGATTTTATGAGTCTGGTGATTACAAGATGATCTCTGCTCAGGTAATCTATTTTGAAGAAAAAAGCATTTTCGAAGAACTGCAAACAATTGAGTTTCTTTTCCTGTCGGGTTTAGGTGCTGCAGGAATAGGGAATAAAATGCCTTCAACTTGTAATGGGGCCAACCTTGCTTATCGTAGAGAAGTGTTCATAGAACTGAAAGGTTTTCAGGGTATTGATGATCTAGCCTCCGGTGATGATGAACTATTTCTTCATAAAGTGGCATCAGTTTATCCTGATGGGATAGGTTTCTGTAAGTCTAAGGATGCGGTAGTTTACACTCATGCAAAAGGAAACTTAGACGAATTTATTCAACAAAGAAAACGCTGGGCATCGAAAAGTACCCGATATAAAAATAAGGCAATTATATTTATAGGACTCTTGGTCTGGTTATTTAATTTCATAGTTATTCTAAATGCAATTCTAGGTTTTTTCAATCCCATTTACTGGTATTTCTATTTAGGTATTAGTAGCTTAAAGTTAATAGCAGAAATGACTTTCATGATACCGATATGCAGGTTCGCCAACAGAAGCAAACTACTTTGGTATATGCCTTTTCTTACGGTGATCCATATGTTCTATCTAATGTATATTGGAATTGCCGGAAACACAGGTAAATACAGATGGAAGGGACGCTTGGTTAGGTAGATGTGAGATATGAGATATGAGATATGAGATATGAGATATGAGATTTGAGATTTGAGATTTGAGATGGAAGACTCAATTCATTAAGATAGGAATAAACAGACACCCCTCAACGATTATCGATTAACTTGACTATTCGATTCATGATTGTTAATTTGGATTAATTCCTTAATTTTAAAGGTCACAGTCCCCAAAATTATTGTCTTGCCTAGAAAACCAAATCCAGCGGTAAATGATGAAAGTGAGTTAATTCAACTCTTGCTAAAACGACAAGCTGAATTCAATTCCTTGCTTGAAATAACTCAGGCTATTAATATAAATAGCCCCTCTCCGGTTTTGTTTGAGATGTTGGAAGTAATTCTAAATGTCCACTTAAAAATTGGAGAAATACGTCTTTTGATTAAGGAAGGTGAGCATTTTTATTGTGCTACTCGCTTTGGAGGTGAGTTTGAAAACGCAAAAACCCTGCAACAAACCTGCCATGCACTTAGTAATTTTACGAATATAACCTCATTAGGCTCTCATCAGGATCCCCTTTTAAGTAAATACGAGTATTTTGTACCGGTTTTTCATAATCATGAACTTCTGGCTTTTGTGCTGATTGGTGACTTTGATATCAGTCAGAATTTGCTAAACAGTGATCTCAATTTCATTCAAACGCTAATCAATGTGATCGTGGTTGCGCTTGAGAATAAGAAACTCCTCAAAGAAAGGGTTGGGAGAGAACGCTTGCAGCGCGACATGGAATTGGCTGTAGAAGTTCAGGGGATGCTTATACCCAGACGATTACCCAAAGCCGGCGCAGTTGAGGTTGGTGCTACTTATCTTCCGAATGAAAATATTGGAGGTGACTATTTTGATTTCATTAAGTTAAACACTCATGAGTATCTCTGGTGTATTGCCGATGCTTCTGGAAAAGGGGTGTCTGCAGCTTTACTGATGGCAAACTTGCAGGCCAGTTTAAGAGCTTGGGCTTCGGTAGAAAGGAATCTGGTAAAGCTGACTGAACGATTGAATGAGATTGTATACACTAATACTAACGGCGAACGTTTTATTACATTATTTCTAGGACTTTATAATGAGCAGAGCAGAGAATTGCATTATGTTAACGCAGGACATAATCCATCAGTATTAATAATGGATGGAAAGGTTAAGTTTTTAAAAGAGGGCACAACCATTATCGGTGCATTTGATACCCTTCCAACGATTCGCTTAGGCAGAGAAATCCTGACACCAGGAAGTATAGTTTTTAATTATACCGATGGCCTCGTTGAAAGCCCAAATGAGGAAGTGTATATTTCTGATCAGGAACTTGTCTCACATCTACTAGAAAGCAGTCATCTTGAAGTAGATAAGCTTAATGAAAACATTTTAAGGAGCATTCAAAGCCTAAATAATGCGAAGATGAATTCAGATGATATTACCCTGTTAACCATTAGGGTGTCTTAGAAATTTTGTTTTATACTTAATTATGCTTTTACCTTATTTTCAGGATGAATTTATTGAGGCGGGCTGCGATGAGGCAGGACGTGGATGTCTTGCCGGACCGGTATTTGCAGCCGCAGTAGTTCTACCTAAAAATTTTTCGCATCCGATACTAAACGATTCCAAGAAGATAAACCAAAAGAATCGCTTTGAACTTCGTGAAATGGTTGAACGGGAAGCACTTTCCTTTGCAGTGGCATTCGTTGATCATGCAGAAATTGACCAAATCAATATTCTAAACGCTTCAATCAAGGCGATGCATTTTGCTCTCAGACAACTCAGTATCCGTCCGGGCTTTATAATTATAGATGGAAACCGGTTTAAATCCTTTGAAGATCTTAGCCATCAGTGTATAATTAAAGGAGATGGTAAGTATTATTCTATTGCAGCAGCTTCAATCCTTGCTAAAACCTACAGGGATGATTACATGCTTAAGTTAGCAATAGATTATCCTCAATTTGATTGGACAAAAAATAAAGGATACCCTACCATAAAACACAGGGATGCGGTCATAGCGCATGGAATGTCACCTTTTCATCGCAAAACTTTCCGGATCAGTGATCCCCAGTTTAAACTTGTATTATAATTTCGGTCAGAATTGATTATCCTCAAATTATATCTTAGCTTTTAATCGTTTTTAATTACTTTTGGCGCAATCAATAATCACCTCCCTAATAATGAAAAGTGTTGCTTTAAATGATATCCATATTACACTTGGCGCCAAAATGGTGCCCTTTGCCGGATTTAATATGCCTGTTCAATACAATGGGATTAACATCGAGCACGAAACAGTCAGAAATGGTGTAGGAGTATTTGATGTGAGTCATATGGGCGAATTTATCCTAAAAGGGGAGGGTGCATTAGATCTTATTCAAAAGGTATGCTCAAATGATGCTTCAACCCTGTTTGACGGAAAGGTGCAGTATTCATGTCTGCCCAATGAACATGGCGGAATAGTTGACGATTTGTTGGTTTACCGCATAGATGAAAAAACCTATATGCTGGTTGTAAATGCCTCCAATATTGATAAAGATTGGGATTGGATTTCAAAACACAACAGTGGTGGTGTTGATATGAAAAATATTTCAGATCAGACTTCATTATTGGCAGTTCAGGGACCAAAAGCCGCCGAAGCCTTGCAAAGTTTAACTGACCTTAACCTGTCTTCAATGGAATATTATACATTTAAGAAGGCTGTGTTTGCTGGGATAGGAAATGTATTGATATCAGCAACAGGATATACAGGAGCAGGAGGTTTCGAATTATATTTTGACAATAAAGATTCTGAATCTATCTGGAATGAAGTTTTCAAAGCTGGTGAACCTTTTGGTATTAAACCTATCGGACTAGCCGCAAGAGATACCCTCCGTTTAGAGATGGGTTTCTGCCTTTATGGAAATGACATTGACGATTCAACCTCACCGATAGAAGCAGGCCTTGGCTGGATCACAAAATTCAGTAAGAATTTTGTCAACTCAATAAATCTTGCGGCTCAGAAGGAACATGGAGTTGAGCGTAAGCTGGTGGGATTTGAAATGATCGAAAGGGGCATTCCGCGTCATGATTATGAGATCGTTGATACGGTTGGCACTGTAATTGGTAAAGTAACTTCAGGTACTCAATCGCCAAGCCTTCAAAAGGGCATAGGTATGGGCTATGTTAAAACAGCGTTCTCAAAAGTTGGTACAGATATTTACATCAAGATCAGAGATAATAAAGTGTTAGCGAGGGTAGCAAAAATGCCTTTTAAATAATAATCAGCCTGCTCTACAGAATGCAAAAACGTAACCTCGAAGTTTGTCTTACACCTGCCCTGCTTCACCTTCATGATTTCACAAACAGTATTGTTGTTGTAATTGATATTTTCAGAGCGACTTCATCCATTTGTTATGGTATCGAAAATGGGGCAGAATCGATTATTCCGGTAGCAACGATCGAGGCATGTGAATCCTACAGAAATTCTGATTTTCTGCTTGCTGCAGAGAGGAATGGTGAGGTTGTAGATGGTTTTGATTTTGGCAATTCGCCATTTTCGTATACGGAGGACAAGGTTAGCGGAAAAACAATTGTTCTAACCACAACCAATGGTACGCATGCTATAAACATGTCGCGCGGAGCCCATAAGATAGTGATTGGCTCATTCTTAAACCTTGCTGCACTTTGCGACTGGCTTAAGACTCAGCCGAATGATATTCTGCTATTATGTTCAGGTTGGAAGGATAAAGTTAATCTTGAAGATACTTTGTTTGCTGGAGGAGTAGTTCATTGCCTCCGTGAAGAAAACTATGCCCTTGATGATGCCGGGATAGCTTCAGAAGACCTATATAACTTGGCCAAGGATGATTTGAATACTTATCTGAAGAAAACCTCTCACAGTGAGCGTCTCAAAAAATTAGGGATTGAAGAAGATATTAAGTTTTGCCTGAATTTGAATATCACCAAAGAAATTCCGGTGCTTGACGGCGATAGGCTAGTTAAAATGGTCGTATGATGAAGGCTGACAGGGTTCAAAACCCTGTCAGCCTTTTTTGAACCCTGTTGAAACCCTGTCAGCGTTTTGAACGCTGACAGGGTTATTTCAACTTCTCATTATTCTTATGCCTGTCGGCATCCCTGATATTTTTCTT
>JBDNGV010000157.1:0-3138 GCA_041689125.1 Daejeonella sp. | reverse complement strand
AGTTCCTATCAGGCTAGCTGCTGCAATTAAAAATCCAGCTTTGCCAAAGAAGGCGCCTTGTATTCTATTCCCTATTTCCCTATTTTCCCATTGCCCATTCCCTTGTTCTACATGCCACTTCCTTCGGCGATCCTTCGATCAAAGTGCAATTTGATCGAAGGATCGCCGAAAATGGTATCATTCAGACCCTAATCATTTCCCTTTTGGAGTTTGGTTATCTAGTCCTAAAATAGCTCTATTGGTCAATTAATAAATCCGGAAATGACTTTATTAAAAAATGGTCTCGCAAAGACGCAATTGTACGACCTAAAACAAATAATCATAAATATTCTGTAAACCTTTGCGTCTTTGCGAAAGATAATTATTTGGGGATAATAGTTCTTGTCTTGTTTTGTCAGGTTTTACTCTGAGATTAACTAGTCTTATCAGCAACTACCCGATAAGTTGGATCTTCAAGTATATTGATCTCAATTAGTTCATTTGCGTTCTTTAGGAGTAATCGACAGTCTTCACTCAGGTGTCTGAGATGAAGCTTCTTGTTTGCCTTTTCGTATCGTTCAGTTAACTTGTTTAAAGCTTCAATACCCGACATATCAGCTACCCTACTGTCCTTGAAGTCAATGATCACTTCTTCAGGATCAGCTAATACATCGAACTTTTCATTAAAGGCTGTCACCGATCCAAAGAACAAAGGTCCATAGATCTCATAATGTTTTACGCCATTGCTATCTATATACTTCCTGGCTCGTATACGTTTGGCACTCTCCCAAGCAAATACTAATGAGGAAACTATTACTCCAATAAGCACTGCGAGTGCCAAGTTATGCAGTAAGACAGTTACTCCGGCTACAAGAATCCCTACAAATACATCGTGCCTAGGCATTTTACCAATCATTTTAAAGCTAACCCATTCGAAGGTTCCGATAGCCACCATAATCATCACACCCGTAAGCGCAGCCATAGGAACTTTCTCTATCAAAGGTGCAGCAAACATGATAAAGACCAATAACATAACTGCTGCAACTATACCTGATAGTCTGGCTCTTGCACCGGCAGAAATATTAATTAAACTCTGTCCTATCATGGCGCATCCACCCATACCGAAGAATAGTCCACTTAGGATATTTGCGCTACCCTGTGCAACACATTCTTTATTTCCTTTTCCTTTGGTTTCAGTTATCTCATCAATCAGATTTAAGGTTAGTAAGCTCTCTATAAGTCCCACACCGGCCATAATTGAAGCATATGGGAAAATAATACTAAGTGCATCGAAAGTAAACGGTATGGCAGGTATATGAAAGGGAGGAAATCCTCCACTTATAGAAGCGATGTCGCCAACCGTTCTTGTATCAATATTAAAACCAACAACCAAGCAAAAGACAACGATAATGGCGACTAATGAAGCTGGCACAGCTTTAGTAATGCGCGGTAGAATAATCATTATTGCAATTGTAAGTGCTACCAGTCCGAGCATTAAATATAATGGTGTTCCCGTCATCCAAACTTTTTCGCCATTAAGCAGAGTTTTAAACTGGTCGAGTTGTGAAACGAATATAATAATGGCTAAGCCGTTAACGAAACCAAACATAACAGGATGAGGTACTAACCTAATTAACTTGCCGAGTTTTAGTAATCCTACTACGATTTGGATAATACCAGCAAGTATTACAGTGGCAAATACGTATTCAATACCATGTGAAATCGCTAGTGCAGCAATAACAATTGCAACTGCCCCAGTAGCACCTGAAATCATTCCGGGCCGACCACCAAATACAGATGTTATTAAGCCCATCATGAAAGCAGCATATAAGCCAACTAAAGGAGGTACACCTGCAATCATTGAGAAGGCAACCGCTTCAGGAATTAAAGCAAGTGCAACAGTTAAACCGGCGAGTATCTCGATTTTGTAATCGACTTTCTGTTTGAAATCAAATAGGCGTAGATATGATCTTGTCATATAATAATAAAATAAGAAATAAATAAAATGATTGATCGGTGCCTTAGATAAAATTCTATGCACCTTGTTATGTTTAGTTTAGTGGGAATAAACTCAAGGTGGTGTCACCGGGCTATATTGAACTTTTTTCTTCATTGTGAGCCCCAAAACTAGCAAAATAATTACCAATAGTTCATATCAATTAGATATATTGGCATAGTCCACATTTTACATCTTATTGGCTACTTAGATGCTTTGCTCCCATTGTATGCTTCCCTGATATTGTAGCCTCCCCCCTATTCCTCCCCAAAATAATTGCAATAATTTTACTATCTTTAAAATAAAAATAGGGCTTGTTTCTATACACTTCCAAACAAACTCTATCTAAAACCTCGCTCTCTTTTTGGCACCCTCGGGTATTGTAATTGCCATTTATACCTTTTATATTAGAGATTTATAAAGTTTACCTGTTTTTTAATTTCATCCTTTTATGTCTACAGCTATCCCTCACCATATTATTGCCATTGGCGCATCTGCCGGTGGGCTGGATGAAATAAATTTATTTTTCGATCACACGCCATTAGATGGTGTATCATATGTTATTATCCAACATTTGTCGTCCGATTTTAAAAGTCGAATGGTTGAATTATTAGCCAGGCATAGTAAACTCCTTGTCAAGGAAGCTGAAGATGGAATGACTGTTATTTGCAATAAAGTTTATATTATTCCCCATAATAAGTTCATGACCATCTCTAATGGCAAGCTGTATTTGAGTGGCAAGGACGATATTAAAGGCCCTCATTTAACGATCAATATCTTTTTCAATTCGCTTGCGGTTGATTGTGGCAAAAGAGCTATTGGAGTTATTCTTTCCGGATTAGGCAGCGATGGAACCGATGGAATCAAAGCCATTAAAAAAGCCGGAGGTATGATTATTGCACGCAGCCCTGCAAACTCCGAATTTAGCAGCATGCCATCTAGTGCCATTGCAACTGGTTTGGTAGATTTCGTTCTGGAGCCTGCACTCATGCCTGCTGCAATAGAGGATTATGTAAAAAATACTGCTGACATATTAACAGATAACCATGAAGATGATAAAAATTTAAAAGCAATTATCACCCTGATCAAAGAAACTTCGCCTCTGGATTTTTCTGATTATAAACAAACAACCATACTCAGAAGAACAAAAAGAAGAGCAACCT
>JBDNGV010000156.1:0-1571 GCA_041689125.1 Daejeonella sp. | reverse complement strand
TATTTAAATATGCTTAAAGTTCCAATTAACAATCAAGTTGCAAAAGATAAATATTGGATTGAAGATTCCCGTCAGGACAGTGGTTATTTACAAGGTAAAATGCCTTCGCCAGTGGATGGAATATTTATTGCGGAAGTGAAAATTGGAGATATGATTAAAGCAGGTGAGTTATTTGGAGGAGTAATAGAATCTCTTACAGGTGAACGAGTGGATTTACATGCAGATATCGATGGTTTAGTTTTTTTATTGAGAACACTGGTGAAAGTTAAACCGGGGGATGCTTTAGGCGGGATAATGCCTATCGGATCTTTAAATGAAAGAGTTATTTATGAATAATAATAGAGTAGCCATAATAACGGGTGCATCCAAAGGTATTGGTCGAAGCACAGCATTGAAGTTTGCGTCCAATAGCTACAAAACTACGCTTGTGGGAAGGAATCAAGAAGAGCTGGATCAGCTAAGACTTGAGATTGAACAAAAATATGGTACAGAAGTACTCGTTCTCGCTGGTGATTTGGCAGATGAAGAATTTTTAAGAAAAATAGTTGCTGAGACTCTTGAAAAATGGGGAAGAATCGATGTCCTAATCAATAATGCAGCTTGGAGAACTATTGAAACTATGCGAAATATATCATTGGAGAACTGGGAAAAGACTATTAAAGTTTGTTTAACAGCTCCTGCTTTTTTAGCGAAGTATGCTGCTGCTGTTATGGAAGAAAAGAGGATAGCGGGTGTTATTGTTAATATTTCCAGTGTAATGTCTCAAAGTGCTGGAGGAATCAGCCCGGCTTATATTGCATGTAAAGGTGGGCTCGAAAGCCTGACATTCGAATTGGCTGTCTTATACGGACCAAAGAATATCAGGGTGGTTTCAGTGAATCCCGGGAATATAAAAACAGACTTAAGTAATGACTATACAGATGGAAAAGGAAATAATATTAGTGAGCAATTAGGAGAGCACATGAATGATAATACTCCCCTAAAAAGAGCAGGTACTTCTGAGGAAATCGCCAATGTATCATACTGGCTTTCAACTCCTGAAGCTTCATTTATTACCGGGACAACTATTTTGGTTGATGGTGGCTTCTTCCATAATTTCAATTCTTACCCAATGAAAAAACTTCAATACCCAAAGGAATTTTGAAAGGAATCTGGAAATACAGTCATTTGCTTCCTCAGGTAGAGGAAAGCTGTAAGATAACATTGGGAGAGGGTGTAACACCCCTGATCAAATCAAGGAGAATTGGGCCTATGCTCGGGCTTGAGAATTTGTATTTTAAACTTGAAATGCTCAACCCCTCAGGTTCTTACAAAGATAGATTTGCCGCTGTTGCAGTTTCTGATTTGCTTCAAAAAAGAATGAAATTTTGTTTAGCTACATCTAGTGGAAATACAGGTGCAGCATTGGCAGCCTATTGTGCTGCGGCTAATATAAAATGTTTTCTGACGCTTGTTGATGGAGCACCCACGGGAAAGATGAAACAAATGCAGGTCTATGGATGTGAAACACTAATGGTCAGAGACTTTGGTAAAAATGCCGATGTTACGAACGAAGTAATGTACCAATTGAC
>JBDNGV010000155.1:0-15912 GCA_041689125.1 Daejeonella sp. | reverse complement strand
CTAGCCATATTAAGGACGTAAATCCAAAATGAATCTCTAAAACTAAGTTCTGATTTCAAAATATTTAATATATATTCTCCTATAGTCATTACAACCAATGCAAATATTAATGCAAATAAAACCATCAGAGTCAAGTAAAGTGCTACCAATCTTTGTCTTAGCCATGACCTAGTCTCTATGATCAAGGAAGATTTGTTAAATGCTTCCATCAGATTGTGAACCCCATTTGTTGAGAATACCAGCGCAAAAACAAAACCAAATGAGAGGAGTTTTGAATTTTGATTTTTTACAATATCAAATAAGGTCAATTTTACTGCGGCATAAGCCTCCGCGGGCAAGACGAGAGCGATCAGACTCATTAACTGTTCCTGAAAATTATCCATCGGAACATAGGGAATCAGGGTAAACAGGAAAATGATGGCAGGAAATATGGCCAACATAAAGCTGTAGGCAAGTGATGATGCCTTATTAATGAGTTCGTCTTTTCCTATTTCCTGGAAAAAAAATGAGGCCACAGTATATAAGGGCAAGGGACTAAATCCGGGAAGGATAATAGTCTTTGTCCGCTCAACCATTAAAAAATATGGTTTGAATCTTAATAGAATTTGATGAAGCCAGATCATGTCCTAAACTTTTCAAAATAAACACTCAGTTTTTTAAGAAACTCTGGTGAGGGTAAACAAGGTTTCTTCTTTTTCTGATCAATAAATACTAGAGTAGTTTCGCCCAGATTAATCAGTTCATTACCTTGATTAAAAAGTTCATACCTGAAATGTATCCTCAATGATGGCATTTTATCGATAAATACCTTCACCGCAATCTCCTCATCGTATAATGCTGGTTTTATATATTTACATTTTAATTCGGTAACCGGCATAATTATACCCGATTCCTCCATCGATTTATAAGTCATACCCAAACTTCTGAGCATTTCTACACGCCCCACTTCATAAAACTCGGCATAATTACCGTAGTACATGAAGCCCATTTGGTCAGTATCAGCATAACGAACACGAATTTTTGTGGTATGGCTAAACATTACTTTTTAATATTTCGCATATTAAGTGCTTCTTGAAATTTCCTAGCATTCTGTAAATGAATAGTTAAATTTGAAGCATAATTATGATATCCTGAGAAATCTTCCTTGGCACACATATAGATATAGTCATGTTTCTCATAATTCAAAACGGCATCAATCGCATTTATACTCGGCATAGTAATTGGGCCGGGTGGAAGCCCAGTATTTAAGTACGTATTGTATGGAGAGTTTATCCTTAAATGTTTATTCAGCACCCTTCTAATAGTAAAATCATTCGCTGCAAAAATAACTGTTGGATCAGCCTCCAAACGCATTCCCTTATGTAACCTATTCATATATAAACCTGCAATACGAGGCATTTCTGAATCATTTAAAGCCTCCGAATCAACGATGGAAGCAAGAATACTCACTTCAGACTGACTGAGATTAAATGCAGCTACTTTTGCTTTTCGATCGGCATTCCAGAAGTTTATGTATTCATCATACATCCGTAGAAAGAACTTTTCAGGGTTTGAATTCCAATAAACCTCATATGAATTTGGGATGAACATGGTGTACACATTATCTGTATTAAAACCATATTTTTCAATAAAGGCAGTTGAATCAAGTAATTGTGAAATGGAAGCAGAGTCACTTTCAATCTTTTTAGAAATCATCCCCGCTAGGGTATGTTTTAACCTAACATTCTGAAAAGAAATCTTTACTGGTTCCTGATTCCCGGCTTTCAACATATTGATTAGAGAGCGATTACTCATATCCTTAGTTAGTCGGTACCTTCCCGGCTTAACTTTAACCGGGTAATCCATGTTCTGTGCAGCATTCAAAAAAGATAGGCTGTTTTTCACTAAATTCTCTGAACTTATAATGGAATAAACATCTTTAAAATCAGAACCGGTAGGTATAAAGAGATAATCCTTATTACCTGTAACATTTGGTTGAAAATATTTAAGGTAATAATTAATGCCGGTGCCGGGAAGTATAACAAGTACCAGAGCAAGCATTGCGAAGATTACTTTCGCTTTAAAACTTATTTTTTTTGACTTTTCTGCTATCATTCTAATTATATATTCTCATTTCTGATGATTTAATTTCCACCACCCAAAACAACATCAATTGGTGTACCAATACTTACTTTATTAAGGGTATCACTAATTGCAGGGAATTGTTTTATAACCCTGGCGTTTGCAGAATCCCGTACACCCTCAAAGCTAACCGTACCTAAAGATAATGATGAACCTAGTAGGGCCATTTTGGCTTCATCGAGATCCAGACCAAGTAAATTAGGGATATCCACTTCGCTGGCACCCAAACCATCTCCTAAAACAAGGCTTATACTGGAGCCTTTAGGAATTGATTGCCCTTTGGTAATCAGATTGCCTTCAAATAAGGCTTCTAGAATTACATCTTTTGCAACATCTGATTTATAGGTTGTATCACCAACCTTTAACTGATAATTATTGAGTATAGAACGAACTTCAAGAAATGTTCTTCCCTGAATATCAGGGAATTTAATATTAGGAGCGTCTCTGGTGATGATTAGATAAATAGTTCGGTTTGATTTAACATTAGTATTTGGGTCGGGATCTTGTTCAACTACAACACCAGGAGGCTGATCAATCAAGTAAATTGAATCATTAATTTGATATCTTAATCCCTTTTCTTCCAGCAATGCTACAGCCTTTTCGATAGTTAAACCTTTCAATTTTGGAACCGGCATGCCTTCGCCATGATGGGTATAAAAGCCCAGACTGTAAAATATGAATATCAGAAAAATAAAAATGGATCCGATGGCTATAATGAGGTTTTTCCGAAAGGTTTTTGTGCGTAAATAGTCGATAAATTTGCTCATTATGATCTTCTTAATTTTAATTACAAGATAAATTCCGGAAATGGATGCTCATATAAATCAATAAAGCTAATTTCTCAGATTGGTTAATTGCAATTATCCTCAAAAATAATTATTTGTTCGGCATTAACGAAGATAAATATTAGCATAGCTATCATTCATTTGTTTAAAAATTTATCTTTGAGGGCATAAAATTGCCTAATTCTGATTTCAACAGATGAAAATATTTTTTAAAACATTAAGGTAAAGCAGGGAATATTGATTCGCAAATAATCATGTTTCTGACAGTATACAAGTAAGATGAAAAAAACAATAGCATTGGTTACAGGTGGATTTACAGGTGAATCTGTAGTGTCATTTAAGAGCGCAGATTTCGTAGAAAGTAAGATTGACAGAAATAAATATGATGTTTTTAAGATAATTATATTGAGAGAGGAGTGGTATTATTCTGATTCAGGTTCAGTTAAACACTTTATAGATAAAAATGATTTTTCTATTTCCATAAGTGGCACAAAAATCGTTTTTGATGTTGCTTTTATTATGTTACATGGTGTTCCAGGCGAAGATGGTAAGCTACAGGGGTATTTTGATTTGCTAAATATTCCCTATACCAGCTGCGACGCACTGACATCTTCATTAACGATGAATAAAGCTTATTCAAAAGCCATCGTTGATGGCATCAAAGACCTTCACATTGCAAAATCAGTACAATTGTTTGAAAACACATCCGATGTAAGCGGGCAACTTTTGGAATCACTCGTACTTCCCTTATTCATTAAACCGAATAATGGAGGAAGCAGTATTGGCATGACAAAGGTTAAAACCGCCGATGCATTACCCGATGCGCTTGTAAAAGCATTTAATGAAGATCATCAGGTACTTATAGAGGAGTTTATTCAGGGTCGTGAATTTTCAATCGGAGTTTACAATGGACTGGAAGGAATTCGGGTATTACCATGTACCGAAGTGATTCCTTCCAATGATTTTTTTGACTTTGAAGCAAAGTATACACCGGGAGCAACGGAAGAAATTACTCCGGGTAGAATGTCAGAGGAAGAAAAGGAGAGGGTAGAACGAATTGTTTCTGATATTTATCACAAACTGAATTGCAAGGGTATGGTTCGTATTGATTACTTCCTTCAGGATCTGAGTTCCGATTTTTATTTTGTTGAGATCAATACAATTCCCGGTCAAACAGCACAGAGTTTTATCCCACAGCAACTTAGGGCAGCCGGAATTGATATCACAGGGTTTTATGGAGAACTGATAGAAATGGCTTTGAAAAACAATGATTAGATAGAGTAACTTAATATCATTTCATCAGATACTTTCATACTTTTGCCGTCTGCAATATTGATCATAACATAATCAAACCAACCGTCGCAGGCAATTTTGCCGGTTTTACTAATCCTAATCTCAAATTTGACTCGGCAACCTTTTGAATTGATAGTCTCAATCCCGGTTTGAACAGTAAAGGTATCCCCAAGTCCAAGTGGTCGTTTGTAATCCACAAATGCTGATCTGACAACCCAACCTAATCCCATTTTAAGGAAATCTTCCATTGGCATTTTATAGCAGGTTTCCATCTGTTCATATCTAGCAGCCAACACATAATCAAAATAGGTGCTGTTATGGACATGATTAAACATGTCAATATCATCCGGCCTAACTTTAAACTCAGATGTGAAAGTGCTGTACTTGGGAATTAATTCCATTCTGCGAAATTCGGGCAATTAATTGAGAATCGGAAATAGGGATAGTTGCCTGTTGTCTGTTATCAGTGTTACTAAATGGAAAATGGGGAAATAATAGGCTTTATTATGTGTTATATGATTTAAACTTGCCCATTAAACAAATACTTTGATCCTGATACTTTTTACTAGTCAATTAAGAAATATGGCATCAATTGCAAATTGTAAATCACAATATCGACCACCAAATTTTAAACGAACCGGTAATTCACAGACAACAGCTAACATATAACTTATACTTCCAACCCATTTGCAATTAATCTTTCATTACCGTATCTTTGCGAGCAATTAATAGAATTATAAACGCTTTAATATTATTCAGGTAATGTATTTAAGTATAGAGTACAAGGCAGACATTTTTGCCAAACATGGAAAAGGTGCAACAGACACCGGTTCTGCAGAAGGACAGGTAGCACTATTTACCGCTCGTATTGCTCATTTAACCGGGCATTTGAAACAAAACAAGAAGGATTTTTCTACACAACTATCTCTTCAGAAATTAGTAGGTAAACGCCGTGCCTTACTTGCATATCTTTACAAAAAGGATATCAACAGGTATCGTGCAATTATCAAAGCATTAGAGTTAAGAGATATTATAAAATAATCTTAGCAAAATTTTGCAAAGCCATCCTCTTATTTGAAGGGTGGCTTTTTTACTTTGTAAAAAATAAAATCAACATAAAAGAAGATGTACTCAAAAGAGGAAAAGTACATCGCCATTCAAACAAATGAGTTATAACGCAATTAAAAAAACATTCGATCTGGGCGATGGCCGTATGATCGAAATCGAAACTGGGAAACTTGCTAAACAAGCTGATGGATCTGTCGTTGTGAAAATGGGTGATACCATGCTTTTAGCTACTGTAGTATCAACAGTTGGTGCAAAACCGGGAACTGATTTTTTACCATTATCAGTTGATTATCAAGAAAAATATGCTTCTACAGGCCGTATCCCAGGGGGATTTTTACGTCGCGAAGCCAGATTATCTGATTATGAAGTACTAATTTCACGTCTGGTAGATCGTGCATTACGTCCGATGTTCCCGGAAGACTATCATGCTGATGTGCAGGTGATGATTTCATTGATTTCTGCCGACAAAAATATTATGCCTGATTGTCTTGCAGGTCTTGCAGCATCAGCAGCTATTGCTGTTTCAGATATTCCGTTTAACGGTCCAATCTCTGAAGTTCGTGTTGCAAAAATTGATGGTAAGCTAGTTATTAATCCATACCTCAGTGATCTTGAACGTGCTAGTATGGATCTTTTGGTTGCCGGAACAGAGCATGATATCGTAATGGTTGAAGGTGAAGGAGATGAAATTTCTGAAGAGGAAATGGTAGAAGCCATTGAGTTTGCACACAAAGCGATCATTATTCAGGTTCAGGCACAGAAAGAACTTACTATTTTAGTTGGAAAAACTGAAAAGCGTGTTTACAGTCACGAAACCCATGACCTTGATCTTAAGGAAAAGGTTTTTGCTGCTACCTATGATAAAGTATATGCTATTGCCAAATCAAAATCGTCAAAGCATGAACGCAGTGATAAATTTTCTGAAGTAATTAGTGGGTTTATACTAGACTTAGGTTCGGGTGTTGAAGATATTACAATTTCCCTTACAAAAAAATACTTCCATGATGTACAATATGATGCAATCCGTAACCTGATTTTAGACGAAGGAATTCGTTTAGACGGCCGTGATTCACGCACCGTACGTCCAATATGGTCGGAAATTGGTTATTTACCAACTGCTCATGGTTCTTCTATTTTCACACGCGGTGAAACGCAATCGCTTACCACAGTTACTCTAGGTGCTAAATCTGATGAGCAACTAATTGACGGTGCTTTCTTTAACGGTCACCAAAAATTCTTATTACACTATAACTTCCCGGCTTTCTCTACAGGTGAGGCTCGTCCTAATCGTGGTACTGGCCGTCGGGAGATTGGACACGGTAATCTGGCTATGCGTTCCTTAAAGAAGGTTTTGCCTGGTGATGATAATCCCTATACTATTCGTATTGTTTCCGATATTTTAGAATCTAATGGTTCATCTTCTATGGCTACCGTTTGTGCAGGTACACTTGCACTGATGGATGCCGGTATTAAGATCAAATCACCAGTTTCCGGAATTGCAATGGGATTAATCTCTGATGAGAAAACTGGTAAGTACGCAATTTTGACAGATATTCTGGGTGATGAAGATCATTTGGGAGATATGGACTTTAAAGTTACCGGTACCGAAAAGGGTATTGTTGCTTGTCAAATGGACTTAAAAATCAATGGATTAAAGTGGGAAGTATTAACTGCTGCTTTGAAACAGGCTAATGAAGCCCGTATTCATATCTTAAATGAGATGAAGAAGACCATTGCTGCTCCTCGTGAGGATTATAAGCCACATGCACCACGTATTGTTACCTTGAAGATTGATAAAGAATTTATCGGTGCGGTAATAGGCCCCGGTGGTAAGATCATTCAAGAAATGCAACGTGAAACAGGTGCAACCATCGCTATCGAAGAGAAGGATAACTTAGGTATCGTTCAAATCTTTGCTGATAATAAAGAAGCAATCGATAAAGCTGTGAATCGTATCAAAGCTATTGCTTCTAAACCTGAAGTTGGCGAGATTTATGAGGGTAAGGTAAAGACAATTATGCCTTTCGGTGCTTTTGTTGAGATTATGCCTGGTAAAGACGGGCTTCTACATATTTCAGAAATTGACTGGAAACGATATGAAACAATGGACGGTGTATTGAATGTTGGGGATATAATTCAGGTTAAACTTCTTGAAGTTGATAAACAAGGTAAATTAAAACTTTCACGTAAAGCATTATTACCACGCCCTCCGCGTCCTGAGGATGCAAAACCTGCCGCAGAATAATTTTTTGAACTTTATGCTTGCAAAACCTGTTTATGCCAAGGCATAAACAGGTTTTGTTTTTTACATCCTAATTTATTAAATTGCCTCTATCAGTTAATGAAAAAGCAAGAAAAACATATCTATGAGGAACCCTCATCAAATTATGAAAAAGCTGAATTTGATTTGCTTAAATTAGCTTTAAAACGATCGTATACCGAGCGATTTCATGCCATGACCAAACTTATGAAGATGAATATCATGTTCAGACAAGCTCAGATCAAACACAAATCTTTGTAATAACAGTATTATGGATGTGTTCGACGAAGAATTGCTTCGTTTTTGGAAAATTGCCAGTCAGTTTGATCTTAAATATATAATGATAGGTGGTGTTGCTACAAATCTGCATGGTTACCAACGCACTACTGAAGATATTGACCTTTGGATAGAAGATACAAAACCAAATAAAAATATTTTAAGGCGGGTGTTCCTTGAATATGGAATGGGGGACTTTAAGACATTGCCAAATATGCAATTCATTCCTGGCTGGACATATTTTCATCTTGACAATGGTCTTAGGCTGGATATAATGACTTCAGTAAAAGGCCTCGATAATTCCAATTTTGATTTATTACTGGAATCTGCATCCACTGCAACAATATATGGAGTGGATATTCCATTTCTAAATCTCAATGCATTGATCTTAACAAAAAAAGCAGCTAACAGGCCTAAGGACCAGCAAGACCTGATAGAACTAGAAAGAATTAAGAAAATTATTGAGGAAGAAGGCAAAAAGCAATAATCATAAAGCCCCTGTTGAACTGAATATTGCAATACAATTTGTAATTTTGTAATATGAAACATCTAATAGCCCCTTCCGTTTTATCTGCTGATTTTGCAAACCTGCAGGATGATATTGAAATGATCAACCGTAGTGAGGCTGATTGGTTTCATATTGATATAATGGATGGCGTATTTGTTCCTAATATTTCATTTGGATTTCCCGTTCTTAAAGCAATTCAGAAACATGCAAAAAAACCATTAGACGTACATCTGATGATAGTGGATCCCGTTCGCTATTTGCAGGAATTTAAGCAGCTTGGAGCAGAAAATATTACAGTTCATATTGAAGCCTGTACTCATCTGCATAGAACGCTCCATGCAATCAAAGATCTTGGCTGCAGGGCAGGAGTTGCAGTCAACCCGCATACACCGGTAACATTACTTGAGGATATCCTTGAAGACATTGACTTAGTTTGTCTGATGTCGGTTAATCCTGGTTTTGGCGGACAAAAATTCATTGAAAATACCTATCAAAAAATACGTGCCCTACGAGCAATGGCAGCAGGTAGAAACGATGGATTATTAATAGAAGTAGATGGTGGGGTTTCTAATCAGAATTCTTTGAAATTAATTCAGGCAGGAGCTGATGTGCTAGTTGCTGGAAATTCTGTATTTTCTGCTGTTAATCCTATTTTAGAGATATCCGTACTTAAAAGTCTCAACCCGGAATTAATAGGTTCATGACTATCATGTTAATGTGAAGCAAGTAAATCTATCATCAGCCCAATTCTTCACCGTTAAAACACTTAAGAGTGGGAACACTTCTCCATTTGCTTCCTTCTTTTACCTAGTAATGCTGTTATTAATCTCTGGTTCTCTTTGTGCACAGGACATGGGCAGTATTAAAGGTGTGATTACCTCAGACAAAGGAGAATTGCTGAATGGTGTCACCGTGCAGGTTAAAAATACCAGACTAATCACTCAAACCAACCGAGAGGGTGAGTATTCCCTAAGTAAAGTTCCATTCATTTCAACACTTTTATTTAGTCGTCTTGGCTACAAGGATCTGCAATTGGAAATTGGCTTACTCGCTGACCGAGATAATATTCATAATATTATTTTAAAATCTGATATACAAGCACTTGATGAAGTTCATATAACTGCAAGGTTTAACGGAAGTAATTTGAAAACAATCGATGCTTCAGCCTTCAATGTATATCCTCAGACTTCAGGTAGTTTCGAAAGTTTTCTTAAAAATATGCCTGGAGTTTCCGGAAATAATGAATTGAGTTCCCAATATTCGGTACGTGGAGGAAATTTCGATGAAAACTTGATCTATCTGAATGACATTGAAATTTACAGACCTATGCAGATATATTCTGGTCAGCAAGAAGGTCTGGGTTTTATCAATCCTGATCTAGCGACTAGCACTAGGTTTTCTGCTGGTGGTTTTGAAGCTCGTTATGGAGATAAAATATCCTCAATTCTTGATGTCAGGTACGGAAAACCTGATTCACTATCACTTGAGGCACAATTGGGGTTTCTGTCTAGTTCTGCGGCATTAAAGGTTCCTTTCAAGAATAGTTATATTCTTGCAGGAGTGAGAAATAAGAAGAATCAGAGCTTACTGGGAACACAAAACCTTGAGGGAGACTATATTTCAGGGTTTTCTGATTATCAGTTTTTGTTTCGTCATGATCTGGGGTCAAAATTGAATTTATCTGTTTTTGGAAATTACAATAATGGGGATCTGAACATTAGTCCTAACAAACGTCTTACTGAATTCGGTACCTCCGACGAGGTTTTAAGGCTTAATGTAAACTATAATGGTGAGGAAAGCAGTAACTATGAAACTCTAATGTCTGCAATAACGGTGGCTTACAATGCATCAAATTCTTTAAACTTCAAATGGATTAGTTCATTTACAAGTATCGACGAACAAGAGAAGAAAGATCTTTTAGGATGGTACGCTTTCAATGAAAAAAATGGGGGACTGGATCCTAAAAATGTTGGTTCACTTCTCGGAAGAGGCTCAAATCATGCCTATAGAGATAATTTTTTGAATACTATGATCCTGAATACCGAATTACGAATGTACAAGCAGGTTCGCAACTCTTTTACTGAAATGGGTATTCGTTTTCAGTCAGATAGGATAAAGGACAGAATAGATGAATTTAATGGTATTGATACAACGGGATATTCACTTCGCAATTCTGGTAACTGGAATTATACAGAGATCATAAAACAGCAACATGTACAGGAAATTGGACGAATAAGCGGATTCATTCAAAACACTTTCAACTTAAGGCCAAACCTGACAATGGCAGCAGGAATCAGGGCCAATTTTAATTCTTATTCAAAAGAAAACCTGATTAGTCCCCGTGTTTCTTTAATGTACTCACCGGGATATGATAACAATTTTCTTTTGCGATTTTCGCTTGGTGCCTATAATCAGTTACCTTTTTACAGGGAGATAAAGAGATATAATGGCAGTATTAACCCAAATGCGCGTGCCCAGCGCTCTTATCATATCATAGCAGGGACTGATTACGAATTTGACGGTTTAGGTACAAGACTGAAGTTCAGTTCTGAACTTTATTATAAAATATTAAGTAGGATTACTCCTTATAAAATAGAAGATCTTAAAATCAGATACCTCTCTGAAAGTACTGCTAAAGGTTATGCGGCTGGTGCAGACTTTAGCTTGACTGGAAATTTTGCAGGTGATCTCTTATCAACCATCCGGCTTTCTGTCATGCAGTCAAAGGAGGATATTAAAAATGACTTTTATCAGACTATTGATAATACCGGAAAATTGACCACTATTTATCCGGGCTATCTAAAACGTCCTACAGATCAGTTGTTTAATATTGGAATGATGTTTCAGGACAGACTCATGCAAAATCCAACCTACAAGGTTCACCTAAATATGATCTATTCCTCTTCACTTCCAGTAGGGCCTCCCGGTCCAAACAGATTTACTGACTTATTTAAAATACCTGCTTACAAGCGCGTAGACATAGGATTTTCGAAAGATCTTGCAGACCCGCAAAGTAGGAAAGTCCCGATTTTTGTAAAAAAGTATTTTCAGTCACTAAGTTTACATGCTGAAATTTTCAATCTTTTAAATTTTAAAAATACAGCTTCATATCTTTGGTTAAATGACAAAAATACTAATCAATATGCTGTGCCTAACTATCTCACTTTCAGAAATCTTAATTTTAGAATTATTGCTCAGCTTAAAAGCAAGTAAAGTCTTTAAACCAATTATTAATAAGGCTTTAAAATCCTCACGTGTCTCAAATTATTGTCTTATTTTTGAGCAATAAATTTAAACATTATGATATACAATTTTGGTGCAGGTCCCTGCATCCTACCACAGGAAGTTTTTAAACAAGCAGCACAAGCAGTTCTTGAATTTAATGGTACCGGTTTGTCTATTTTAGAGATATCACACCGTTCCCCAGAGTTTGAGGCCGTTGTTGATGAAACTGTCCGATTAATCAAGGAACTTTTAAATGTACCTGAAGGTTATTCGGTTATTTTATTGCAAGGTGGGGCTAGTTTACAATTTTCTATGGTTCCAATGAACTTACTTGGCGAAAATCAAACGGCAGCATACCTTGATACGGGTGTATGGTCTACAAAAGCCCTTAAAGAAGCAAAGATTTTCGGAAATGTAACTGTTGTGGCATCATCTAAAGACCAGAATTATACCTACATACCTACGGATTTTGAAATTCCGGAAGATTCAGCCTATTTCCATTTTACTTCAAACAATACAATTTATGGTACCGAATTGTTTGATGTTCCTAAAACCTCTATCCCGGTAGTTTGTGATATGTCTTCTGATATTTTAAGTAGAGTTATAAACGTATCGGAGTTTGATCTGATCTATGCTGGCGCACAGAAAAATATGGGTCCAGCCGGTGTTACTGTAGCAATTGTTAAAGATGACATTTTGGGCAAAATTGACCGCAAAATTCCATCAATGCTTGACTACAGTGTTCAGATTGATGGAGGATCAATGTACAATACACCGCCAGTATTCGCAATATATGTTTCGATGTTAAATCTTAGATGGTTAAAATCTAAAGGTGGAGTTGCAGAAATCGAAAAAGAAAATATTTCTAAATCAGACGCACTTTATAAAGAAATTGACCGCAATCCTTTATTTAAGGGAACATGCAGGCCAGAAAACCGATCAAGAATGAACGTTTGCTTTGTTATGGAAAACTCGGAACTCGAAAAACCTTTCCTGAAGTTTGTAGAAGATCGTGATATCATCGGAATAAAGGGACATAGAAGCGTGGGTGGATTTCGTGCTTCGATGTATAATGGTTTGCCAATAACAAGTGTTCATGTGCTGATCGATGCAATGCAGGAATTTGCAGAAAAGCATCGCTAAAAACTATTTTATGTATTCTGATGGGCAGTATACTTTCAACTTTAATTATAAACAACAAGCATCTTTAAATACTAAAATTTTATGTTTCGTATACTCGCCAACGATGGCATTGACCCAATAGGTAAAGAATTATTAGAAAAAGCAGGATTTCAGGTAGACACAACACATATACCTCAGGACCAGCTTTCTGAAGGCTTAAAAAATTATGATGGCATAACCGTTCGTAGTGCAACAAAAGTTAGAAAAGAACTTATTGATGCTTGTCCCAATATTAAACTGATTGGCCGTGGTGGAGTAGGAATGGACAATATAGATGTTGACTATGCCAGAAGCAAAGGTCTAGCAGTTGTAAATACTCCTGCCGCGTCTTCGCTTTCTGTTGCTGAACTTGTTTTTGCTCATTTATTTACTGGAATTCGTTTTCTGCAGGATTCAAATCGTAAAATGCCTCTCGAAGGAAATACCAAATTCAACGATCTTAAAAAGGCATATGCTAAAGGCATAGAACTTAGAGGTAAAAAAATTGGAATTATTGGATTTGGCAGAATCGGTCGTGAAACTGCAAAAGTGGCGCTGGGCCTTGGAATGGAAGTATTTGCCTATGATCTTTTTGAAGTCCCAAATGAACTTGAACTAGTACTGGGATCTAATATTCGTGTAAATTGCCCGATTAAAGTCGTATCAGTTGAGCAATTAATTAAAGAGTCTGATTTTATCAGTCTACATGTTCCATTTTCCGAAAAACCCGTTTTAGGAAAAGACGAGTTTGACTCCATGAAAAATGGGGTAGGTGTAGTTAACTGTTCACGTGGTGGTACTATAAATGAAGATGCACTTATCGAGGCTTTAAATTCCGGGAAAGTTGGATTTGCAGGTCTAGATGTATTTGATAATGAACCAACCCCGCGCATAGATCTTTTAACTCATGCAAAAGTCTCTTTAACCCCGCACATTGGTGCTTCCACAAATGAGGCTCAGGAACGTATTGGGACAGAACTGGCAAACCTTATTATTGACTTTTTTAAAACTGTATGATAATATAGTTTTTGCAGGTTTGATATAGCTTATTATAAATTAAATGCCAAAAATCAAACCGTTCAGGGGAATACACCCGGGCAGAAACTTCGCCGGAAAGGTGGTGCTTAACCTTGAGAATTTAAGTCTCACTGAGGCAAAGCTTATCCGACAGGAAAATCCATATTCTTACGTGAATATGCTTGTTCCCAAATTGGATAATCCTTTTTTATTAGGTTCTAAAAATGAACTTGCCTTTAAAAAAATCAACGAGAATTTTGAAGAATTTTTGGATGATGGCATACTTGTAAAAGATCCGGAGCCTTCAATCTATATCTATCAGATTAATTCTAATGGCTTTTCTCAAACCGGTATATGGACAGCTACATCCATAGACGACTACTTGAATAATGTAGTTAGAAAACACGAACTCACTAGAGCCGATAGGGAACAGTCACTTATTGTTTATTTACAGCATACTGGTATTGATGCCAATCCTGTCTTAATTACCTATAAGTCGGTACCTGAAATTGAGGTGATAATAGCAGAAACTATCCTGAATATCTCGGATATAATTTATTCTAAAGATAATTCTGAACATAAATTGTGGATTATCAATCAAAAGGGTATTATTGAGTCAATTATTAAGGCATTTTCAGACCTTCCTTTATCATATATTGCTGATGGACATCATAGAGCTGCTGCTGCCTCTTTATATGGTATACAGCGCCGAAAACTTAATTTAAAGCATAGGGGAGATGAAGATTATAACTTCTTCACCTCGGTATATATGAGTACAGATCAATTAAAAATCTATGGATTTAATCGTTTGATTAAAGATTTGAAAGGTCTGTCAATAACTGAATTCCTTAAGAAGTTAGAAAAGTATTTCAATCTTAATGTCTCTGACAAAGTTGTTATACCTGAAAAGATGAATGAGTTCGGTATGTATCTGGCTAAAAAGTGGTTTATGATACAACTAAAACCTCAATTTTTAAATAATAAAAGTGCGGTAGAAGAACTTGATGTAAGCATACTACAGGAGTACATATTTTCCAGAATCTTAAATATTTCTGATCCACGTACCGATCCTTCGATTGATTTTATGGCAGGACCTTTACCAATAGGTGACATGATCAGTAAAGTTGACCAAAATGAGTTTGAACTTGCATTTACTTTGTTTCCAACAAGCATTGATCAGCTGATACGGGTAGCTGATGAAGGAGAGGTAATGCCACCTAAATCAACTTGGTTTGAGCCTAAATTTGATGCCGGACTACTCATACACCAGATCAATTAATATCTTAATTTAACTGATAGGTTTCTCCCTTTTCAGCAATTTCTACTACATAGTTTTCATCATTCAAAGCAATTTTTAGAGCTTCCAATGCGTTAATTTCTCCATGAACCAGAAACACCTTTTTAATTTGCTTTGGATTTTGCTGTTTCACGAAATTGACCAAATCTGTATGATCTCCATGTCCGCTAAAAATATCGGTTTGTTTAATTGTTGCAAAAACAGACAATTCGCGGTGTCTCAGATTAATAACTGGGTCACCACGAAGTAGACGATGGCCTAATGTTCCTTTAGCACAATATCCAATAAAAAGTATCGTACAATAGTAATTTGAAATATTGTAATATAAATGATCCTGGATCCTGCCGCCCTCCAACATACCGGCAGAAGAAATGATAATACAGGGTTCATAATAGTTGGATATGGCCTTGCTGGCATTCATATCTTGAATATACTCCAAGTTTTCAAATTCAAACTCATCTCCTAGTTTATTATAAAAGTCCTGAGCTTCATCATTTAGTAAAGAATGATGCTTTCTGAAAATGTCAGTAGCATAACCGGCAAGAGGGCTATCTACAAAAACCTTTATCCGTGGAAGCATTCCTTTGCTAAAAATCCTGTTAAGAGAATAGACTAGAGCCTGAGTTCTTCCAACACTAAATGCAGGAATAATGAGTCTGCCGGGCGATTTGATACAAGCTTCATTCACGGTGTTCGTTAAAAGCTCATCTACGGTTTGTGTGGATTTATGATTACGCCCACCATAGGTTGATTCACAGACAAGATAATCCACTTCAGGTAAGGGTTCAGGATCCTGTAGAACTGGGTACTTCTTTCTACCAATATCTCCACTAAAAGCAATAGTTTTTTTAATTCCATGTTCTTCAACACTTAAAACTGCCGCGGCCGCACCTAAAAGATG
>JBDNGV010000154.1:0-7436 GCA_041689125.1 Daejeonella sp. | reverse complement strand
TAAATTCGCAAGTCGTATCTCGCCGACTTGCGAAATCACCTAAACGAGCGGAAAGTCGATTTCGTCAGTCGCTATTGGAAAGGCGAAGACGAATTTATCAATCCTAACGCCTAAGTAAATTCGCAAGTATCTCGCCGACTTGCGAAATCACCTAAACGAGCGGAAAGTCGATTTCGTCAGTCGCTGCCGGAAAGTTAGCTGACGAATTTGACTTGCATTCGCCTGAGTAAATTCGCAAGTCGTACCCAGACTTATTCTTCAGTTATAATTACAGATTCAATATTTAGATAATTTGCAATTTTGGCAATGCTCCGGGCATGTTTACCAACCCCCAAAGCAAAATGATGGGTTGGTCCTTCTGCCATCCACTTATATAAAAACGACCTGATATCGGGTTTAAAATGACCTCTCGTATTGGTATTTCCTGTTGGAGGAATTGCGCCCTTAACCGATTGACCCTCCGCTATTACAAATTTGAACTTCCCATCATACGTAGAATTGATGGAGAGCATGGTAATTGGACCTTCCTTAATCTTAAACTCTACGCCTGCCCCCTTACCCGGTTTACCATGATATTTTTTTAGACTCCTAAGAATAGGTTTTCCGTCGGCAATTGAAATATTATGGGGACCATCGTGGCCCACAAGCACAAAATCCTCGTTGAAATCTATTGGGTGAAACTCTGCGAAGCTGCCCCCAATTCCCAAACGATCCATTATTAACATCGCAATCAGCGTTTTCAAATCAGATTCGCCACACATTGGGAAGCCATTCGAGGTGAGTATAGAATTCCCAACAATCAAATTGGACATGACAGACCTTAATTCACTATTTGGAGCACCATCATAATAATAGGCCAATCCATCTATGTTGCGCTCCTCTACGAATTTTTCTAATGCAATACTGACTTTTGCGGCAATGCGTAGATCATCATCCTGTAGCTTCATGGAAATGGGATCCGATACAGGGTCGGGGGTGTCAAAGAAATCTAAAATCAATTTCTCTTTTGCCTTAATTTCTTCCTCTGTTACTTTATCATAACAAGACATGATTTCATTAGCCTCACATTGCACCACATGCGACCCAAATGTGGAAGTAAGCATGGTGGCATCGGTATGCATATCCAACATGGTGTTTATGGGATGCCCAATATGTCCCAAATGAACATTCTTTAGGTCATGCAATACTTTGGCTATGCGACAATATTCATCAATTTTTTCATCCACATGGCTGTCATCATACAGTGTTCCAATAATCATGTCAGGAACTTTCTTACCCATGCGGACTGCAACACCTGCAAACTCCGGAACCGAACAAATATCATCATTCACCAATTGCATATAAGTTGTGGCTTTTGAATAATCTAAAGCCTTTCTAGGCTGCATAGCCACCAATACAATTGGAATTGAAAGCGTCTTTACAATGATCCCAAAAGTTCCGGATGTGGCATAAGTCAGCATGTTACAAAATAACAGATCCAAGTTGGCAGCTTGCATGTCCTTTAATGTTTCATATGCCTTTTTAGGATTGTCTATCATGCCGAAATCAATCAGCTCAGCTCCTTTACCACTTAGCTTTTCTAAGAATACAGCATGCTTAGCCATAAGCTCATTCAAGAGCCCATCGAATTGATCCCAATAAACGTCGTACCCAACTCCAAATACACCGATACGTTGCGGTTCTTTTTTAATGTTTAAATTCATATCATCTAATTTAGCATATTAAAAATTTAGTAACCCAAATGCTTTTTAAAGCAAAAAATTATACAGTTGGCAAAGATCCCAACTGCCTAATTTTGGGCATCATCACCAGAAACAAAACGAAAGCAAAGGGATACATCAGCCCCGAATATATCCACATTGGATCATAGGAATAATTTTGTATTATTTTACCCATTAAGGGATTTACAATGACTGATGATAACGCACCTGCAGTTCCCGATAGTCCAATAACCGTCGAGGTGATTGATTGACCAAAAGTATCGCTTATAGCCGTGATATAATTGGTTATCCATAGGCCATGAGCAAAAAATGCTACCACCATAATAACAATCACCCATTCTTCCGTGGGCACATATTTAACAAATAAAGCCGACAGGGTAAGCATTGCCGCAACCCCCATTACGCCTTTACGAGCCCAATCTAGACTTGCAGTCTTTCTGAAAATTTTATCCGAAAGGAAACCTCCCAACATATTGGATACTCCTAAAGCCAAAAACGGAATCCAAAAAAGCTCTCCAATCTTAACCAAATCAACTCCTCTCGAATCACTTAAGTATTTCGGAATCCAGAACATGTAGAAATAAAAAATAGGATCTAAAATAAAACGGATTAGTATAAAAATCCAAACCTCCCTTATTCTCAATATTTTACCGACAGCGCAAAAAGTTTCCCCCCATGATTTATGGGTCTTGGCTTCTATAGGATTTAAATTTTCTTTCTTAGGGAGCAAGAACCATACAATCGCCCATATTAATCCAAAAACACCTGTTACCACAAATACCCCACGCCAACCGATGCTTCCAATAAGATAAACACATAACGGAGGCGCCACAACAGCTCCTAACGCTGCACCTCCTATCGCGATACCATTGGCCAGCGCCTGCTTTTTCTTTGGCACCCATTCAACCACAGCTTTAATCGCTCCTGGAAAAGCACCACCTTCCCCCAAACCAAGAAAGAACCGAAATATCCCAAAATGGAGAACATTGTTTGCCAGACTGTGCATTGCGGTAGCCAGCGACCATACCGCAACAGATATACCAAGTCCTTTGCGACTTCCGAAACGATCAATCATTATTCCACCCAATGTGAACATAATGGCATAACTGATCAGAAAACCTGTATTGATTAGGCCGTAGTCCGTATCAGAAATCGGGAAGTCTTCCTTAATTTTAATGATGGAAACAGAAAGCACTTGGCGATCTAAAAAACTCAATGCCGTAGCTAAGAATGCCATGAAAACCACAATCCAATAAATTCGAATGAATTTAAACATGTTCTTAACACAAAAATTTAATACCTAACTAATATAAGTGGATTTTGGTAATTGGCAAATTACATCTATAGTAGGCAAATCACCTGAAAGAGTGGAATTAGATTTCGGCTTCACAATTTTCTAAAGCGAAGATGAATTTATCGGACATAGCGCATAGGGAGTTTAAGTTCATTGGGGAAAGAAATTTAATAGGAATGAGTCCCTCCTGCATCGGCCTGCATTCCGGCAAGCAGGGATGACATTCTGCGGGCTAGTGAAGCCTGTCCAATGTCATGTCGGGCTCGATCTGGTTAGAACTATCCGAAGAAATTCTGCGCTTAAACTACATATAATAGAGTTTCAACCAATCGAATCTAAAGAGAGTAAAGTGGTTAGTCCATTTAGAAAAGAAGCTTGTAAGACATTATTTGGATATCTAATATTTTAATGACTTTCAGATGACAAATGTCAGTACTAGCAGTAAGTATTTTGTTTACATTTATTCCGTAATATTTAAACATGTGCTATCAGCCGCACTTTAAAAAAACTGGGCGTATCTGAAAAGCCATAAGAGTAGGATAAATCAAAAATGTTTAACATGTCAACATTATTTCTTAATGCAACTAGTGCCATGGCGACCGAATCGGATGCTTTAGCACGTATTACAAACGGCGACCCAATAGCGATAACCTTCTTTATAGGTTATATGGCTATGCTAGCTTCGGCAGTGTTTTTTTTCGTTGAAAGGGGATCTGTAGATCCGAAATGGAGACTCTCACTTTTAGTTTCAGGATTAATAACTGGAATTGCTGCGGTACATTATTACTACATGAGAGACTTTTATCTGGCAACAGGACAAAGCCCAACGGCATTCCGCTACGTAGATTGGACACTAACTGTTCCATTAATGTGCGTAGAGTTTTACTTATTAACTAAACCATTTGGTGCTAAAGGTTCAACATTATTTAAGTTGATTCTTGGTTCATTAGCAATGTTAATCTTTGGTTTTATCGGTGAAACTTCAGGTATTGATAACAATATTTTATGGGGAGTTCTTTCTACTTTAGGTTATTTATACATTGTTTATGAAGTATTTGCAGGTGATGTTGCTAAATTAACTAAAGGATCAAATAGTCCAGCTTTATCTAGAGCAATGTTCTTGTTAAAGATCTTCATCACTTTAGGTTGGTCAATCTATCCTATTGGATACATGGTACTACCTGGTAACCTATTATCAGGCGCATTCGAAGTTAGTTCAATTGATTTATTCTACAATTTAGCTGATGCAATCAATAAAATTGGTTTTGGATTAGTTATCTATTCAGTAGCAGTTGCTGAAACGGCAAAAGCTAAAAATGCATAATATTCCACAACATTGAAATTTTAAATTAAATAACAAAAGGTATCCTATATGGATGCCTTTTGTTATTTATTACTTTTGTTATTGTTTTTTAGCATAATGGTGGATGCCAATATTATTGTTGTAGGTGGAGGTTGCGCTGGCATGCAACTTATAAATGCATTATTAAAATTACCCGCAGAACAGACTGGTAATATTTTATTAATTGAAAGCAATCGGGAAATCATTCATAAATCATGGTGTTTTTGGACTAATAAAAAATCAGAGTATGACTCTTTAATCTCAAAACATTGGTCAGAATTAAAATTTGGCTCTGCCTCCTCAGATTTATCCGGAGAAATTGCACCATATCGGTATAACTACATTAATAGTGAACTATTTTTCGAGTATCACAATCAGCTAATTTCCAATTCTCCCAGAGTTAAGGTAATCTACGAAGAAGTGAAAACGTTTAAGTCAGAAAATGGACTAAAACAAGTGATTACTCACAATAACCAATATCAAGCTCAGCATGTTTACAGTAGTATAATTGATTTATCTACCATAAACTTTAACAGAGTTTTACTTTGGCAGCATTTTAAGGGATGGTTTATTAAAACTGAACAGGCGGTTTTTAATGCTAATCAGGCAACCATGATGGATTTTAATATCCCACAAGATAATGCCTCCCACTTTATGTATGTCTTGCCATTTTCTGAAACCGAAGCATTGGTTGAGTTCACTTCTTTTTCGGCAGTGGATTCTTATTCAGATGAAATCTATGATTCGTATTTAGGAAAGTATATTGCCGAAAAATTCAATAGTTCTTACGAAATTATAAGAGAAGAAAAGGGAAAAATTCCGATGACCGATTTTAAATTTCCCGCTTATTCTAATGAAGGGATTATCCATATCGGATCTACTGCAGGTTCAATTAAGCCAAGTACAGGTTATGCATTCAATCGGATTTCACGCCACACAGAATATTTGATAAAATGCTTTTTAAAAAATAATAAAGGGATAAATGAGAATTATGGTTCAGCGAGATTCCATTTTTATGATACCTTACTTCTTCAGATTATTAAAGAACAACCCGAAAAGGTTTCTTTTGTGATGGATCAGCTGTTTACAAAGAATTCCTTTAATCAAATTTTATCCTTTCTGGATGAAAACACTAACCTTTTGCAGGAGATAAGCCTTTTTAATACCTTGCCTAAACTATTGTTTTTAAAGGAGGTTTTAAAGTATGTTCGGTATAAATATTAAGTCCAAACGGCTAGAATTCCTTATTCTGGCTTCTCTACTCTACTTAATTCAGTATTTTTTCCCAATTAATTATACCCTTCAAATTCTCTTTTTTGGACTGGGTGTCATTTTATTTGGAATCCCACATGGTTCGCTAGATCATTTTATTTATCATCATGAGCGTAAAGAAGAAATGAGCGTCAAGTCGGTATTTAAGTTTTTATTGTTTTATATCGGTTTTGCTGTGTTTTATGCTTTGCTCTGGCTAATTAGTGTCGAACTATCCATTTTGCTATTTATTTTAATCTCAGCCTATCATTTCGGCGAGATGGATTTGAAGGGCCTATCACTCAAAACCAGTTTAAGTTCTAGAATTTTGTCTTTCCTCTATGGGTTTTTATTTCTCGTAAATTACCTACTCTACCAATTTCCTCAGGTTGAAAGTATCATTCTTGGTTTCCCGGGATTTGAGCAGCGCAATGTTGAAATGCTGAGGCTGATTTATACCTATCAACAGGAGGTGATGAACGCATCCCTTGTTTTTTTTGTTCCCATTTTATTGATTTACCTATATGGAAGCAAACAATTCGGCTATGTACAAATAGTGGCAATACTACAATTGTTGCTATTGAGTTTGATCGTCTTTAATTTGCCCATACTACTTGGTTTTGGTTTTTATTTTAATATCTGGCATGCCAGACTCTCCATGATCGAGATAAAGAAATTTTTAGGCTGGCAAGATAAAGGCTACCTATACATTTATCAAAAATCATGGTTAACAAATGGCGTTTCTTTTTTAATGATAGCCGTTTTATTTGCAATCTTTCAAGGCAATATGGAAAGGCTGTTAGCAGTTTTCTTCATGGCAATTGCAATATTAACTGCCCCGCACATGAAGGTAATTTCTAATATATTCTCAAAGGAAATTTAATTTGGATAATTGAAGTTTGGATAGGCTTTCCGATGGGCGCACTGTTAGTAGTTTAAGCGTACTGTTCGTAGGGTTTCCATCGATTTACAAAATTGATTTATAAGCACAACAGAAACGCTGTTGTACAGTTTAGCAGAGCGTCGCACTGTTCGTAGAGTTTAGCGTAGCGTCTATATGGATTAAACTATAGAAAAGAGTCTTCAGACTCGTTTACGCACTGTCCGTAGAGTTAAGCGCAGCGTCTCTACGGATTATACCATAGAAAAGAGTCTTCAGACTCGTTTTACATACTGCCCGTAGGGTTTCCAGCGCTTACCTAAATTGATTTGTAAGTACAAATAAAGTAACCTGAATAGAGATAATTATATTCTAAGATAGCTTTTATAATGCTTTTTTGCGGTGTTATTAAGGTTTCTATCATTTGGAAATCTACTGTTCTGCCTTTTTTAATGGCAACCCCGCTTTGCGCTCATACTGCACAGGCATTAAGCACAGGCCGGTATCCGCTACAATCGGGTTTAAAAACATCAGATAGTACTATTAACTCTTGATCTATCGCTCAATAGTCTTGAACTGAGGTTAATTTGTTATCTGGCTTAATATTTTATTAAAGGGGGGAGTCAAAAAACTCCCAACCATTTGAAAATCCGTAGAGACGCTTCGCTAAACTCTACGGACAGGACGTTTCAAGATTTGGAAATCTGCTGCCGAGCCTTTTTTAATGGTAATCCCGCTTTGCGCTTATACTACACAGGCCTTAGGCCAATGTCATTATTTAAGAGAAAAATCCGTACAAATGCTAATTAAGAAAGGGGTCGCGGCTTCCGCCGCGATGACAATGCATTATATAAAAGATAAGGAGATTCCCTGCCTACCTGCAGGCAGGCGAGTTCGGAGGCCGGAATCTGAAGTGAAACAAGACCTGTTAAAAACTGCAATTTCTCC
>JBDNGV010000153.1:0-7834 GCA_041689125.1 Daejeonella sp. | reverse complement strand
TGCCACCCGGGTTTATTTCAAATGGCTTTGGTCCTTTTGCCGGGCTGCCCCTCCCTATGAAATACCGCTTTGGGTAAAATAAACCTTGCCGCAGGAGGTAGCTTCCGGCTGCTGGTAATTTGAAACTGAACGCTATTTCTTGCCGGAACTAACCGAAGGAAAGGGCTGAACCGACCTATACTACACAGGTATTGCTTTCAATAATCAAATTAATTGGTTCCAAAGCCTTGTCTGACCAATTTTAAACGTATTAATTTAACAATCCTTATATCGAACTTAGGTTACAGAAATTAGAGCAGTTCAAATGCCTCCGGAGGTATAAATTGCCTTACATCGCCATTATTCCTCATGATATCGCGCACTATCGTTGAGCTAATCGATGAGTAACCCGGCTTACTGACAATAAATATACTTTCAATTTCAGGTACGAGTGCATGGTTCATTTGTGCGATTGCCTTTTCATATTCAAAATCTGAAACCGTTCGTATTCCTCTGATCATATAAGTTGCATTGATCTTTTTGCAAAACTCAACTGTAAGTCCTTCATATGTTTGCACTTCAACTTTGGGCTCCTTTGCGAATACTGCTTTAAGCATAGATTTTCTGATATCGATACCTAAATAGGGAGCTTTGGTGCTGTTTAATCCAATACCAATCACCACTTTGTCAAAAAGGGGTAGAGAACGTCTAAGTATATCAACGTGTGCTTTAGTAATCGGATCAAAAGAACCTGGAAAAAGGGCAATCTTCATTGGATTTTTTGCTTTTCCCGCAATTAGCGGATAAATTAATTAAAATATGTTGCAAGAATTATGTCAATGCTTAATTATACTTTTCGATTAAAGTTAAACATAATTGAATATAATCAGTCTTCATTTTCAGTATGCTTTTCCTGAAAAAAGCTGAACGAAGAAGAACCATACTTTCGCTGTTCTACGTAATTTGGATGATTATCCAGTTTTTTCATACTGGGATGTTCTATGATCAAATATCCATCAGGTTTTAATAACTTATGTTCAAATATTTTTCCTGCAATTATATTCATCTGGGGGAGATCATATGGTGGATCAGCAAATATCAGGTCATACTTTTCTGTTTCAGATTCGATGAATTTAAATACATCAGCATTGTACGGTTTAATTGCCGGAAGTTCATAATGTTTAACCGATGTTTTAAGGTAATTATAACAGCCAAAGTCGCGGTCTACCGAGCAGATATCCCGAACCCCGCGTGAAGCAAATTCTATTGAAATATTGCCGGTGCCACTGAAAAGGTCTAAAACTCTGATTTTTTCAAAATCCAACTGATTATAAAGGATGTTAAACAAGGCTTCTTTTGCAAGATCGGTAGTTGGTCTGACAGGTAATTTCGAAGGAGGATTTAATCGAAGGCCTTTTAATTTCCCACCTATTATTCGCATTCGCCTAAACTTAATAAAGAAAAATAGGTATGAGGAATAATGTTATGGAACATTTCAGGATGATTAACAATCAGTTTGCTATCAGAAAAAACAGGTGTCGGGAAATATTTCAAGATTCTTTGATAATATTCATCATTTTCAGAAGCCACATCTCCAGAAACGATCAGATTGCAATTACTTATATCCAGATTTAATGCCTCAATTACGCTTAGCAAAAAGTAATTAAATTCATCTGCATTATAACATTCAAGTATGTTGTACAACTCAAGATCAGATTTCTTCAAACAAGCGATCTGAATATGATTTTTATGGAAATCAATAAATAAGCAGGTGCCATTTCTATCAGGGTTGGTTTTTTTTATTCCTTCGATAAAAGAAGTAGCCTGACTATAGATACGCGGTTTGTGAAAGATCTGATTTAGACCAGCATTGAAAATGGTATCAATTGCGAAAATGTTCTTGATTTTAGCAGATCTAATTCTATTCGTCAGAATGAGATCAGAAGTTGAGGGATTAATGTATTTTGAATATTCCTGTTCCTTTTCATTTTCATATAATTCTTCGGGAATGAATGTGAACTTATGTGAGTCAAAAGAAACCCTGATTTTATTGAAAGGGTATTTAAATTCCCGTTTACATTCAGGGAGTTTCTCTATTGCAAATATCAGATCATTCAGATTACTAATCTCTGGCAGTACATATTCTGCAAGAGCCTTAAGTTCATCTCTTACCTTATCAATAATTGCATATTGAAGTTTACTGGTACCAATGTGGATCAATAGATCGCACTTGGCAGCCGTTTGGGATTGCAAACTGTTATCAACTAAGTGTAGTAATTTGATCATTAACAACAAAAATATAGTTTCTCTGCAATATTTTACTCATTCATTTGATTTACCGCATCAATTATTTTCAATCGATTTTATTCTTTCGAAAAAAAATAGATTCATTATTTGCAATTTGCGGGAATGTATATCCGGGATCTTATCGAGCAAAATTTTGGCAATATACCTACTGCACAACAAAGACAGGTATTTGTTATGCTGGAGAAATTTCTTCTCTCAACAATAGAGGAAGAATGCTTTATTTTGAAAGGATATGCTGGAACCGGAAAAACCACGCTGATCAGTGCGCTGGTCAAGATACTTCCTAAAATTAAGTTTAAATCGGTGTTGCTTGCACCTACCGGAAGAGCGGCAAAAGTAATCAGTAATTATTCGGGACGAAAAGCATTTACCATCCATAAGAAAATATATCGTAAGAAAGTTGCCGCAAGTCCGGAAATGAATTTTGTGCTGGGTGATAATATGATGGAGAATACCTTGTTTATCGTTGATGAAGCGTCTATGATATCCGATCAGGTGCATGATTACAGTCGTCAAAGCCTTTTGCAGGATCTAATCTCTTATGTTTATAATGGCAATAACTGTAAACTCATGTTGGTAGGTGATACGGCACAATTACCACCGGTGGGTTCTGCCATAAGTCCGGCGCTTAACAGGCAATTTATTTCGGATCAGTTTCGTTTGAGTGTTTTTACTTATGAATTAACTGATGTCGTTCGTCAGGAAAAGGAATCCGGAATATTATTTAACGCTACACAACTCCGTGAATTGATACGTAAGGGTGAGGAGACTTTCCCGAAATTTAAATTAAGGGGATATAAGGATATTTTCAGGATGACTGGAGAGCGACTTGTAGAAGGTCTGAATTATGCCTATGATAAATATGGAATGGAGAATACTATTGTGATCTGTCGTTCCAATAAAAATGCGAATGCATATAATCAAAACATCCGTAACCGGATTCTGTATCGTGAAGAGGAGTTAACTGGAGGCGATCATATTATGGTTGTTCGGAATAATTATTTCTGGCTGAAACCGGAAGATAACAGTGGCGATTTTATCGCAAATGGAGATATAGCCAAAATCCGAAAAGTCAGAAGAATTGAAGAGCAATATGGTTTCCGCTTTGCAGATCTTGTAATTGAATTGCTTGATTATCCGGATGAGGAACCGCTGAGCTGCAAGGTATTATTGAATACTTTGTATACTGAAACACCAAGCCTTTCAAATGCCGAGAATAAGCGTTTTTACGAAACGGTGTTACAGGATTATGTGCATATTGAAAATAAGAAACTCAGGATGGAGGAACTAAAAAAAGATCCTTATTACAATGCTCTGCAGATAAAATTCGCCTTTGCAGTGACTTGTCATAAGGCTCAGGGTGGGCAATGGCCTGCTGTTTTTATCGATCAGGGCTACCTTACTGATGAAATGCTGAATACGGAATTTTTAAGATGGCTATATACCGGTGTTACCCGTTCTAATAAGGAGTTATTTCTTGTCAACTTCAGTGATCAGTTCTTTTGAGAAAATAGCGGGTCTGCTTAATAATTTTATCCCTCATTTTTTTAATAATTCATTTTGTAGCAGACTTTTCAATTCGTTTAATTTTATCGGAACGGATTTAGCTAGATTATATCTTTCAGAAGGATCCCTGCTAAGATCGTAAAGTTGTTCTGCTTCATCATTGCCAGATTCGATATCCACTTTAAAATTATAAGCTGGACCTTTATTCGGTTTGATATATTTCCAGTTTCCCTGCACGATACCTAAAGTTCCGGATTGCTCAATAACATGTGCTCTGCCTTTGCTATCAGTACCCAGCCAGGTTTTTAGCTGATTCTGACTATCTGAAGCCGAAGCTATATCGTAATTTTGATTTGTCAGTCCGGCCATTGTTGCTATCAAATCGACCTGAGAAACCAATGCGTTAGAGACTTCTCCAGCCTTAATTGATGGATGCTTGATGATAAAGGGCACCCTTGTTCCTGCTTCAAAAGCACTGTACTTACCTCCTCTTAAGCCTGCGGCAGGCTTATGTTTTCCAATATTCTCTTTTGAGCCATCTTCGTAGCCATCATCCACTACAGGACCATTATCGCTTGTTAAAATAATCATGGTATTTGAACTCAGTTGCAGTGAGTCGAGTAAATTCATAAGTTGCCCAACTGAATCATCGAACTGTAAGATAGCATCGCCTCTGTTCCCTAAGCCACTTTTGCCGAGGAATCGGGAATTAGGTACTCTTGGAACATGAATATCATGAGTAGAGAAAAACAAGAAGAAAGGATTTTTGCTGTTCTTTGTAATAAATTCTTTGGCCTTGCCAGTAATTCGCTGAGCAATATCTTCATCCTTCCATAACGCACTAGTTCCGCCGGTCATGTAACCGATGCGGCCTATACCGTTTACAATCGTGTTATCGTGACCATCAGAATGTTTCATCTTCAAGAGTTCAGGATTCTCTTTCCCTGTTGGCCATTGACCAATTTTATTTACGTAATTAACCTGAATCGGGTCTTTTGGATCCAGATTCACTACATGATCATTTTCAACATATACACATGGTACTCGGTCGCCTGTTGCAGGGATAAGAAAAGCATAATTGAAACCGATATCTAAGGGCCCGTTAGTTATCTTGCCATTCCAGTTAGGCCCTTCTGCACCACCCAGACCCAAATGCCATTTACCTACAACGGCCGATTGATAACCTGCTTTACCAAAGACTGAAGCTACCGATTGCTGCCCTCCTTTAATTAAAGCAGAAGCATCACCTGGAGCTATTCCTGTATCCTTTCGACGAAATGCATAACGGCCTGTGAGCAATGAATAACGCGAAGGCGTGCAAGTCGCCGCAGTGCTATATCCTCTTGTGAATTTCATACCCTCTTTGGCCAATTTGTCAATATTTGGTGTTTTTATAGCTTTGGCGCCATAACAACTGAGATCTCCATAACCTAGATCATCGGCATAAATTAATATCACGTTAGGCTTTTGTGCGAATGATTTTGCTGCTAGGATTAGAAATAAAATTAAAAAGCGGAATTTCATGTTTTGATAATAATTATGTGGTCTAAATGTGTTAGTTCTTGATAATTTTCGGGTCTATAAATTCCCAGTCTAATATATGAGGATGTATATGTTCCCGTTTTATTATAGCATTCATTTTTTCAATAATCTCAGGATTTTTATCTGCAAGATTATTGCGCTCATATTTGTCATTTGCAAGATCAAAAAGCTCCCATGGCCCTTTTGGGTTCTTTCTCACGTCTCTTTTTACCCCTTTCCAGTTTCCGATTCTTACAGCAAGTTGTCCTCCGTTTTCTGGGTATTCGAAATAAAGGAATTCATGTTTTTTCTGCTCTGTTTTCAGGCCCAATAATTCCGGGGCTAGCGATTTTCCATCTGTTCCCGTGATTTTTGAGCCGGTTAACTCTGCAATAGTAGGCATAATATCATATTGAATAGAAACATGATCACTAATAGTGTTCGCTTTAATCTGATTTGGCCATCTGGCTATAAAGGGCACCCTTATTCCACCTTCATACAATTCCATTTTTAGTCCTCGTAAACCTGAAACGCTGTTAAAAAATTTTGTATCAACCCCTGCTGAGAAGGTAGCGCCATTGTCACTTGAAAACATAATAATCGTATTTTCATCTAGTCCGAGTTTTTTTATTTTGTCCATGATGATCCCCACCTGCTCATCTAAAAATGAAATCATTGCAGCATAGGTTGAGAGCGGATACTTATTTGGGGCATAACCATTTTCACCGTAATAAGGCTTTTCATCAAACTGACCAATGTATTTCTTGACATATTCCTCAGGAGCCTGTAAAGCCAGATGTGGTAGGGTATAAGGCAAGTATAAAAAGAATGACTGCCTTTTGTTCTTTTCAATAAAACTAAGCGCTTTTTGAGTGAATTTTAATGGTGCATAATCTTTACCTCGGAACTTTTCAAAATCAGCGTCTGTTGCAGTCTCAGGATTAATTTTCCCGTGAACACTAAATACCGGATTATTCAAAGTATCCCACTTGTCGTTTTCCCAAAGATGGGTTGGATAATAATTATGCGCCTGTTTCTGATCCAAAACTCCATAATAATAATCAAATCCATGATTCAGAGGACTACCGGTTGTGCCTATAACCCCCAATCCCCATTTCCCGACAAGGCCGGTATTATAGCCTCGTTCTTTGAGCATTTTGGCAATCGTATAGGCGCCTTCATGTAAGGGCATTTGTCCGCCTTCCAAACTATCCGCAAAACCACCTAACTCATAATTCCCTCTGATATAAGAGTGACCTGAATGTTTACCTGTCATCAGTATACTTCTGGATGGAGCACAGACTGGTGCTCCGCTATAATGTTGTGTAAAACGCATTCCCTCCTTTGCCATCCGATCAAGATTTGGGGTCTTAATTTTAGTTTGACCATAGCTGCCTAGTTCTCCATAACCAAGATCATCTGCATAAATGTAAATGATGTTCGGTTTTGTTTTTTTTGGCTGCGCTGGAAGCAGTACTGGTACAAGGAAAAATAAAACATACATCCCTGATGTTTTTATCCATTGATTTACAGAATACACAGACAAATTGAATATTTTAAGGATCAAATGCGCATTGAATTTAATGACAATATAGAAAAATTGTATTCAATATTCAGACAATGTTCTTCGTAAATTGATTGTTGCTAAATTCAGTGCTCAACCGGATATTTACGCCATATGAACTCAAATATTTAGTTTTATTATTTAATTTAGTCATATGTTTAAGTTCAGACAATCATTGCTAATTGTTTTGCTATCAATTATTTCGATACAAGCATTTTCCCAACAGAAAAAAAAGAATATAATCGTATTTCTGATTGATGATATGGGCTGGCAGGATACTTCTGTACCATTTTGGTATAAATCAACCGGTTTAAATGCTATCTATCGTACTCCAAATATGGAGCGACTTGCCAAAAGAGGAATGAAATTCAGTAATGCCTATGCCAATCCTGTATGTACACCAACACGGGTTAGTTTGGTAACCGGAATGAATGTGGCAAGGCATGGAGTTACAAACTGGACTAATGTAAAAAAGAACACTCCAACTGATTATCCGGATAGTTTGCTAAATCCTCCGGTGTGGAACCATAACGGTCTGGCTTTGATGCAAGGAATTAATAATACCGTTACAGCTACTCCGCTGCCTATGCTTTTAAAACAAGCGGGGTATTTCAATATACATTGCGGAAAAGCCCATTTTGCACCTTATGGCACTCCTGCTTCAAATCCATTGAATATAGGTTTTGATGTGAACATCGCCGGAACTGCTGCGGGTCAACCGGGTAGTTTTTTGGCTGAAGACCGTTACCGAAACAATCTAAATGACACCATTTGGGGAGTAAGGGGATTAGATAAATATGCGGATCAGGGATTAAATCTTACTGAGGCACTGACCAGAGAAGCCATAGCCACATTAACATTAAACAAGAAAAATGAAAAGCCATTCTTTCTATATATGGCGCATTATGCGGTGCATCTTCCATTCAGTAAAGACAATCGTTTTTATCAACGATATAT
>JBDNGV010000152.1:0-16169 GCA_041689125.1 Daejeonella sp. | reverse complement strand
AAAACAGAAGCTACCACTTTGTTAATAGCAAAACTCACCGACGACCTGTGTCTTTAGTATTCCAAACAAGATTTCGTAAGTCCATTTTTTCCATAAGTTTATAAATACAACTATAATCATTAAGCTATGAATACAATTATTGGGGCAGTATTAATTATTGCTAGTCTAGCAATTGCTTATGTCGGAATCAACAAGATTTCCCAAAGCACAGAATCAGTAAGAGTTTTGGGTGTAAAAATAGAAGCCTCAGATAATTCTGGTAAAACGGAGGGTTTTCTATTTTTGGGACTAGCGATAGTTCTATTTGCCGGTGGAATCTATACGGTGATTAAAGCAAAGAGATAATTGGTAATTTTACTAATAAATCAAGCTTCACTCCGCCCATTTTACTTAAAGAATCCCACACTCGCTGTGTCCTTGACTAACCCTTTTTCATCCTGATAAATGAAATAAGCCTCAAGCCCTTTGTGTTTTTTCAGAAAAGCAAAGGCGTTTTCTAGGTCTTTGCCAATCAGTACATTATCATATCCGTCGGCACTCATGGCATTTCTGGTTCTGACGGTCACGCTGATTAGTTCATTATTAATTGGTCTGCCACTCTTTGGAGCCATTAGGTGAGAAAGCTTTTTTGAGCCATTTTGTATGTATTTGCGATAATTGCCGGAAGTTGTGATGGAACCGCCTTTTACTTCGATTATCTTTTGGATGCCGGAATCTTCATCTTTGTCATTTGATGGTTGTTCAATCCCGATTCGCATGATTTCATTGCCCGGTTGTTTACGACCTTTAACCCGTATCTCTCCACCGATTTCGATTAGGTAATTTTGAATACCCTGCGACTCGAGGTAATCTGCGATTACATCCACACTATATCCCTGAGCAATCCCATTCACATCAATCTTTAAGCAAGGAATCTCCTTAATCAATCGCCTGCCGTGGATATGAAGCTTATCCGAACCAGAACAGGATAAGGCTTTTTTAATTTCATCATCCGTAGGCTGATTGCTGTGCCGTTTTACTCCGAAGCCCCAGGCCTCAACAATCGGAAGTATGCTGATGTCGAACACGCCATCACTTTCTTTCCAGATTCTTAAAGAGCGCTGCACAACCTTATGCAAATGCTCATCCATGTCTATTCCTGTTTCAGAATTATTAAACTTATTGATCAGTGAAAAGGATTTATAGATAGAAAGGGAGCTATCAAGTTCCAGAAATTTCCGGTCAATGGATTGAGAACTAATTTTCGCCTCCTGAGCATAATAGCTAATAGCATAACTAGTGCCCTGAGCAAAACCCGAGATTTGGAACTTTGAATAGGATTGGGATTTTCTGCTCTTACAACCGAATAGGATTAATAGGAAGGGTAGGATTAATAGGATTAAGGTATTTCTCCTGACTAAAATCTTGCTCTGATTTAAAATCCTACTCATGATGAATTCCCATAATCCAAAAATCCTATAATCCTAAAATCCTACCCCGCTGGTTGTAGTATAATATTTCGCAATCATGTTCGGCACCTCCCATGCAGGCATAGAATTTTTCAGAATATACCCAATCGCAACCTCTGCAGAATTTGTTCCCTTAAATGTTCCCGGTTTCACGATCCATTCATTTCCTTTTTGAATCAAGTCGAAGCCGGGGTATTTCTGCTGAAATCCGGCTTTTACTTTTTCGATAGTAGCAGCAAATTCGGCTGCAGGAATACCTGGAGCTGCTTTGATGTACAATGTTGCCTTGTATTTTTCTTCTATACCCTGCCTGAGCTCTAGGTCGGCTTTAGTGCCTCTCATCAGGGCATAATGTGTATCACTTGAGCCTGTAGGTTCACGGTATTTCCAGTTAACGGTCACTTTAGCATGAACCCCTTTGATGGTATAATTAATCTCACCATTGGCCAAAACAGATAAAATACTGTCTTTTACATATTTTTTTAAATAACCAGGGTAATCTACGCGGGTAATCCGTTTAAATTCGGAAGGGGTCAGTTCAGTTGGCCATTCTTTTGAATTAAGGATTTTTATGTCCTTTTTATACTTGATAACAACCTCGGGAAAACCGGCCCATTGCGACATATCGACTAAGTGGGTGCTTACGTCAGTGATCCCATGGCCCTGTTGTTCAATGTCAAAGAACCATGCTGGGCGACGGGCAGGTTCAGAGCCAGAGAACTTTAAAAAATGATGGAGATTCTCTTGGATCAATGAAGGATCATCAAGGCTTCCTTTTTTCAATTCTCCGAACAGTTCAGGTATTTCAGCCAGTTCTTTCTGCAAAATGTTGCTGATGTCATATCGCAAGTCCATTGGGTCAAAAATCAGCACCTTCTTTTTCTCCGCCAGTTTGAACGATTTTTTTAGCATTTTAAAATCCTTTGGAGTTACCGCCAGTGGTTTATCTGCTAAAACATGCATTCCCGCTTCAATGGAACGCCGAATATATTCGCTTTTTTTGCTGTTATTACCTGATATGATCACCGCATTTCCCTTTTTTTCTGCCAGCATTTTTTCCAAGTAATCTGTACCGGTATAAACCACCATGTTCCACTTCGTTGGGTTGGAAGAACGGGAATTCATTCCATTGATACTTTTCAGATAAGTCTCTACATCCGGACCTACAGGGGCATAGACATGTACCTCTGGATCTAAACCATTATACATTCTGCCTTGCATATAGGTGGCATGACCATGCCCGGGATCCAGAACAATCAGTTTGATCGGAGCATTCTGTGCAATTCCTGAACTAGTAATAAAAGTCAGGACAAGAATTATAATCCTTTTCAAGAAAGGCATATTGAAAATGGATAAGTTTAATCCTTTGTTAATAAAATATCGTTTTTTGGAAATTGAATATGCCATTTTGTAAGCAGAATAATTTATTTAATGTGTTTTATCAATCAGAAATCAACTTATCCAAATATAAGATAATTGGGGAATCTTGTATTTTTACATGTTTATTGATCCTGAATCTTCGCTCTTGGCTCTTGAATCAAGAAACAAATAAGCTATACCTTATTCAAAAAATGGTCATAGATCATTTTAGAAACCTTTGCCATAGACTTAACGGATGCCTTGTCGTTCTCTAATTCTTTCGACAACAAAACCAAAACATATTTTCTCCCATCTGGAAGTATCACGATTCCGGCATCATGATTAACGCCGGTGATCCAACCTGTTTTATGGGCAAATTTACATTCTTAAGTAGTTTCGCCGGAATCTTGTCATTGAATTTCTGATCAAGCAAAATCTTGATCATGGCATCTGAAGATTGTTTGTCAACAGCCGTACCTTCAGCTATTTTGGAAAAGATCAATATCTGATCGAAAGCGGTAGTGGTATTATTCAATCCCTTGCGAAAAGCTTTTGTATCCTCAACACCCCGAAGAACCTGAATATCATTGGCTCCCATTTCCCGCATGGTATTGTTTGCATTTTGTGCTCCAACCAGATCAATTACAATATTGGTGGCCGGATTGCTACTTTGTATGATCATGAGATAAAGCAAATCATAGATCTTTACTTTCATTCCTACTTTGGTGTACAATTCGGTCTCACTGTCGTCTTTCAGGTTAAGTGAGTAAGGGCTTTCATCAACGATACTTTTGAATTCATTTTTAACAATTAGAGAGTCATCAATAGAAAATTTACCGGCCGCTGCCTGTTTGTATGCTTCGATCAGATCCGGGGTTTTCATCGTACTTGCAGCATGGAAATTTATCTTTTCATTGATGAGAATTTCTTCTCCGCTTGTCAAGTCTTTGTATACCAGGGCAAATATTCTCTTATTTTTAGCAAGTTCTGCACTGATTTTATTCTTCAGATCCCCCGGATCTTTTGTCCCTGATGGCAGCATGAAAAGTAGAATTGACAGGATTATTGAAAACATTTTAATTCTCCGGAATAATAAGGGAGCCATTGCGAATATAGCAATAGTATAATTTGTATTTTTAGTTCCCATTAATATTATAAAACCATGATCAGATCAAATAGTTTATTGTTATGTGCATTACTCTTAATAACCTTTCAAGCTGCCATGTGCCAGGTAAATTTGAATAGTGCAGATCTGGTATGGGAACATTACGATCGTTACAAGGAACCTATGATCACAAACCGCTTTTTCAAGCATACAGATGTTGTAAATCTGATCCAAAAGCATACGACTTCCAAGCTTCTTATTGCAGATCAAATTGGTCAGTCATTAAAGGGCAGAAGCATTAACCATCTGAAACTTGGAACAGGCAAAACAAAAATCCTCTTATGGTCACAAATGCATGGTGATGAATCGACTGCAACTATGGCTTTATTTGATCTACTCAATTTCCTAGCCGCGGATGATAAACATAATGATCTTAGAAAGTTAATTCTGGGCAATTTGGAGTTGAATATCGTTCCCATGTTAAATCCTGATGGTGCCCAGCAATGGAAAAGGAGAAATGATCTTGAGATTGACGTGAATAGAGATGCCCGTTATCTTGTTACACCTGAAGGCCAGGCATTGATGGATTTAGCAAAGGAACTTAAACCCGAAATTGGCTTTAATTTGCACGACCAGAGTACTCTTTACGCTGCAGGTCCTACCAGCAATACCGCCACTTTATCTTTTCTAGCACCTGCCTATGATTATCCGAAAAGTATGAACGAGGTCAGGAAGAGAGCCACACAATTAATTCTGATGATGAATACAGCACTCCAAACTAAGGTGCCCGGTAAGGTTGCTAAATATGATGATGCTTTTGATCCGCGCTGTTTTGGGGACACTTTCCAAGGGATGGGAATTTCAACCATACTGATAGAATCGGGCGGATATTATGCAGATCCAGAAAAGCAATACATCAGAAAACTGAATTTTTATGCACTTCTGAATGCTTTTGAATCTATTGCAAAGAAAACTTATGCAAACCGGAATCTTGAAGATTATCAGACAATTCCTGAGAACAGTAGATCTTTGTATGATGTATTAATCAGAAATGTCAGCATTAAAAAGGAAGGTATCACTTTCCGTACTAACCTAGGGATTGTTCGTTCTCAGATCAAGGGTCCTGATCTCGCAAGTATGGCGTACAATGGCCGTATTGAAGAACTAGGCGATGTGGAGCGTACTTATGGCTATGATGAAATTGAAGCCTCAAGGCTGACATTCACTCCCGGCAATGTCAAACAAATGAGCAAAAGGGATTGGGAGGCTTTGAGTCCACAGCAGGAACTTGATTTGATTAAATTAGGTTATCTATTTGTGAAATGGACAGATGCTGCATCACCTGCCGGACCTTTGCCTTCAAGACTTTTGAACCTGACCAATAAGGAAACTAACACCATACAATCTGCTTCGATAGGTCAGCAGGCACAGTTTTTACTTAGCAGGGATGGGAAGCCTGTTTTCGCACTGCTAAATGGATATGTGCTGGATTTGAGTAAGGAAGTGATACCTGTGCCGAATGTGTTTGGGTATTGATTTATTCAATTTCAAGATAAGTTCTGAATGATTGTTCAGAATATGCTTTAGACGGGTAAAAATTCGCATTATCCGGATGTTTACCTGAATAGCTCTTTCAATATGCAATACCCCTGATAACATAGCAACTCCCTGTTCAGTAAATGCATAAGGTAGTTTTCTGGTACCGCCCTAACTAGGTATTCCATTTTGGAATATCAAGTTTTTATACTCTTCTTCCAATAGCTGAAACATGAAGGCCTGGGAATCGGAATATATTCCGAGAAACGGCTTTATCAGCGTCATTTCGAACGCGCAAGAAAGATTCCTTTAATTTCTATAATCTTTCCGCGTGGAGAAATCTGTTGAAAATAGAATTGATTGTGAGAGAAACTTTAATAAAAGATTCATATGGGTTAATTTTTCAAAGGGAATGGTCTTTGAATCAGCAGTCGTAGCTGCTCTCAATGAATAATATCCTACAACACTGAATTTCGGTTTTTTCTCTGAATGAGCTTTTGCCTCCGAAAACAAGAGTGTCAAACAAATAAAAAATAGTATTGTGCTTTTCATTTTTTTGGAATCAGTTGAACCTAGCCTTTAATTAGGGTAGAATTCCCTAACACGTATTTCTTCTTGTAATGCTTCTTCAGTTTTGCCCATCTTTTTCAAAAGAACAGCACGGTATTTATGGCATTTTGCAGCAACATAGGAATCAGGAAATGAACGGGCAGATTGTGTAAATAAATCATATGCCTTTTGCTGTGATTCTTTATCTTTTTTCCTCATCAGGCTTTTCCCGTCAACGTAATCCTTATACCATCGCCTAGCAATGGCACTCATGCGATCGGCTTCTTGTAAGGTGGCAAACTGCGGAGGGAATTTGGACGAAGTTTTCGGACTGATATTAAGAATTCCATTTTTAAAGAATTTCTCGATTGATTTGGCGATGGCAAGAGCCTCATTATAATTATGTTCTTTGGTCTTTAAACGAGCTTCTTCTTCAGGGTTAGTAAAAAGAGATGCTTCTGCAAGAACTCCCGGAATACCATAAGTGCCTCTTAGAACAGAAGATCCTGCACCAGAAAAAATAGTAAAATCAGAAACCACGCTGACCGGTGTTTTTGTTTTATACATGTATTTTGTTAGATTCTTTGAAAGTAGTTTTCCAAAAGCCACACCGGCCTGATTTTCTGAGGCAATGCCATGATAGTAAATAATCGGAAAATTAACCGATGGGTCGGCAGTAGCATTATGGTGAATGGAAATAAAGAAATCAGCTTTATTATCTACAGCTAGTTTTGAACGTTCTGCCAATGGGAATGGTACATCACTACTTCTAGTCATCAGTACTTTTGCTCCTTTCTCTTCCAAAATCTCTTTTAAAAGTAGGCCGACCCGAAGGTCTATCCATTCTTCCCGTTCACCGGTTGGTCCCTGACGGTAGCTATCGGTAGCTGCAGAACCGCCGTGACCTGGATCGATGCAAATAAGTTTACCACTTAGTACACCGCCTTTATTTGAAATGGTCTGAGCAGAAAGGCTTTGCAAGAACAAAACCATAAGAAGCGAAAATATTACTATTGTTTTTATACTTGTTTTATACATGAGGATTCGCTGTTGATGTTATTAGTAATTTTCATGGAATAGAGTAATTATCCGGCCCATTTCATCCCGAATCTCTGAGGTGGGGATCATGAAGTTATTATTCATAAATGAGTACATGTATTTCTTTCCTTTTCTGGTTACAAAAAATCCTCCTTGTAGATGAACGTTTTGAAGGGTTCCTGTTTTTGCCCAGACAAAAGGCTGTCCATTATCAGTTTTATAGGCATTTCGAAGAGTGCCGCTAACCCCGCCCACCGGCAACAAATTATGTAGCCTTTCTTCAGTTACAAGTTTCTCTCTGATTTTGGTCAAGATCTTTATAATTGAACGCGGACTGAACAAATTATTTCTTGATAATCCAGAACCGTCTCTCCACTGAAACTTATCAGGAAGGTCAGTCAGGAAGTTCTTCGAGCTATAGGAGATTGCTGAATCAACACTAAGCTTTTCCGGAAGTAGGGAAGAACAAAGATATAAGATCTGCTCGGCAAGATAATTATCACTTGGAAGCATCATTCTTCTATATAGGCTATCAGATGGAATACTATAAATTGTCATTGCCTGCTTTGGCAAATTCATTCGAATGATGTTTACAGGCAGTTTGAGTGTATCAGACAGCGTTGCGACTGTCAATTCTGCTCCTGGTACAAGGTAAAGTGTTTGCCTATAATTTGCCGGCATGGCCATTTGAGGATAAGTAAAGGCATTGGTTTTGTCATCTCTGAGAATGTTGAATGTTCTGGGATGATATGAAGTATCTAATTTCAGGTGTTGCTTCAGAAATGCAGGTGTGATTTCTAGATTCCCGTTTTTATTGGCATAAGCCTGAGCTCTGTTTTCTCCTACAGGTAATGAAACCATAGCAATCTGGTAGATGGCTGATCCGTTAAAATCGGTACTGGCATTACTATGAGAATAAAATAGTTTTTTACCTGAATTTTTCAAAAAATCATACACTCTGGTTGATTTCAGATCGGGGTGAAGGAAAGCCGGATCGCCTGTTCCCCAGAAAATCAGAGAATCACCCTTATTGATATATCGAAGTCCGGGAATAGAATCTCCCAGCATACTAAGTGCGGTATAGAGGGTAAATAGTTTTGTATTGGATGCTGGGATCGCAGGTTTATTGGCCTCAAGTTCATACACTGGCTTCATGGTTTTGAGATCATAAAGTGAAAATCCGGTATAGTGGTTTTTAAGAACCTCTGAACTATTAAAAACCTTCGCAACTTTTCGTTTAGTTAGTTTTTGTGCAAGAGCATTAGAACTCAATAGAAGCAGAATAAAGAAGCTTAATATGCCATTAATCCAAGGTTTGTTTAAATTTTGATTTTCAGAGGCCATCGATTTCAATATTTTTAAGTTTAATTTTTATCCTTTTGAATAAGACAGTGTTTGTAGGGTTATTTTTATGCAAGATAGCTTTCCGACCTGAAAGATAAAAGACATAATATAAGGCTGACAGGGTTCAAAACCCTGTCAGCCTTCTTCCAAAACCCTGTCAGCCTAATTCCCTTTTAATTAAGATTATTGTTTAATATTGTGTGTATGCAAAAACTCTTCAACATTCTTCTTTTTAGCATTTTTCCATGTCTTTTAATGGCCCAGAATCCCTTAAGACCTAGAGAAATGGGAATAAAGATAGGAGTTATGGATGCTGGAAATCTGAATGCCATAACAGATGTTCCGGGAGTTAAAGTTGGGCATAAAACGCTGATCAGTACTGAGTCAGTTCGTACAGGGGTTACTGCAATCCTTTCGCATGATGGTAATCTATTCCAGTCAAAAGTTCCTTCTGCTGTTTTTGCAGGTAATGGTTTTGGAAAACTGAGCGGAACTACTCAAATCGATGAACTAGGTACTTTGGAAAGTCCGCTTATTCTAACCAATACCCTCAATCTTGCCGAAGGAATCCAAGCTGTTATAGAACATACACTGGCTCAAAAGGGTAATGAAAAGGTACAGTCGGTAAATGCTGTAGTTGGTGAAACTAACGACGGCTTTTTAAACGACATAAGAGGTCGTCATGTTAAGAAGGAAGATGTCCTCGATGCTATTCAATCGGCAGTAAGTGGCTCGGTAGTAGAAGGAAATGTGGGTGCCGGGACAGGTACTGTTTGCTTCGGATATAAGGGTGGAATAGGTACATCTTCAAGAAAGTTACCAAAAAGTCTTGGCGGATACACGGTAGGTGTACTGGTTCAGACTAATTTTGGAGGGGTTTTGCAAATCGACGGTGTTCCGGTTGGGGAGGAATTAGCTAAGTTCTCTTTCAGCGATAAATTATTGAATAATGTGGATGGTTCTTGTATGATCATTGTAGCTACAGATGCGCCTCTTGATGCAAGAAATCTTGAACGTTTAGCTAAGCGAGCATTTATGGGGATGGCTAAGACTGGGGGAATTGCATCCAACGGTAGTGGTGATTATGTGATTGCTTTTTCAACTGCTGAATCGCTTCGTGTAGCACATCAGCCATCTCAGTCAGTAATTCAGGCTGGGTACCTACATAATGATTTCACATCTCCAGTCTTTATGGCTGCCATTGAAGCGACCGAAGAAGCTATTATAAATTCATTGTTTGCTGCTAAAACCACAATTGGGAATAATGGGAGCAAGATTGAAGCGCTTCCGATTGATAAAGTAATATCGATTCTAAAAAAATACAATAGATTATAAAATGAGCAAAGTATACGTTTGGGTAAATGATTCTCTCATTCCTTCTGATAAAGCCAATTTAAATATTGCCGACCTTGCAGTACAAAGAGGCTACGGAATTTTTGATTTTTTTAAGACAATAGACACTAAACCAATTTTTCTTGAAGACCATCTGGATCGTTTATTTCGATCAGCAGTACTGATGAGGTTGGAGCTTAAGCAGAACCGAGATGAAATAAGAAATAAAATCCTACAACTAAATAAGAATAATAATTTCAGAGATTCAGGAATAAAAGTTATCCTTACCGGAGGCTTTTCGCCGGATGGTTTTACTATTTCAGAACCAAATCTGATCATAAGCCAGCAGGAGTTTCAGATCCCCAAAACGATGCCAGAGAAAGGTATCAGTATCCTTACTCATGAATACCAACGGCAGTTCTCTGACGCTAAAACGCTAGATTATCTTCAGGCCATCTGGTTACAGCCAATCTTGAAAGAGAAAATGGCAGGTGATGTGCTGTATTATTCGAATGGAATAATTCGAGAATGTCCACGGGCAAATATTTTTGTTGTAACAAAGGATAAAAAAGTACTTACTCCAGAAACAGGAATGCTAAAAGGGGTAAGTAGAAAACATGTACTTGAAATATCAGCTGGAATGTTTAATACAGAGGCTCGGGATGTGAGTATCGAAGAACTTAGAAATGCTGCTGAAGTTTTTATTACCAGTACCACCAAAAATATCCTGCCGGTGGTAGAGGTAGATGGATATGTTATAGGTGATGGTAATCCCGGCAAAGTAAGTAGAGCTTTGGCTGAAGAATACAACAGGATTATTTACGGATCCTGAGAATAAATTTAAACAGAAAAGGGATAAGCAATATTATATCCCTTTTCTTTTAATTATACTTTGACCTTTACGATCAATTTCTTAATTACCCCATCAGCAATCATTGGCGCGTGCACATCTTCTGGGAAGAATATCGCAAACTGATTATCAGTTAACTCAAAATAGGTGTCAGGCGCATCATTGTAAAAAGCAACATCCTTTTCAGAATTATACTCACCTTTCATCGATTTGCAAGCATTGCGTGGCTTCCATCCAAGTTTTTCCTTGCCGCTGATGCAAAGCTGAATGTCAATATTCTTGTTATGGCATTCAAATTTTGCAATAGACTCTTCCTGATTCATTCCCTCCTTTTCAACAACAACGTAATTTAAGCCTTCGCTGATCTCATATTTTCCTGCCTCAACATTTTTAAGGTCTATTGAACTCAGAAATTCAAATGCTTTTGCAAAAAGTGGATGCACGCTAGTGTATTTTCCTGCATTTTCTAAGATATCTATAATCATGGTATTTCTTTTTAATGATTTCGGTATATTAAAAATCCGCCTGGAATGCATGCAGATTTCTCATTCATATTTTTATTTAGCGTTGAACACGTCCTGAGCCATCACCGCCTACCAAATCTTTAACTTCTGATAAAGTGGCATGATTTAAATCGCCAGGAATAGTATGCTTAATCGCAGAAGCAGCAACACCAAATTCAGCAGCATCACTCAACTTCATATCTGTAACCAGCCCATAGATAAATCCGCTGGCGAATGAGTCGCCGCTACCTACACGATCTACTATACGAACTTCGTATGATTTGGTGTGGTAAAACTCTGTGCCGTCGTAAACCAATGCCGACCAGCCATTATCTGAAGCGCTGTGGCTTTCTCTTAAGGTTGAGGCAATATATTTAAAGCCGAATTTAGCCTTCATTTGCTGGAATACATCTTTATAACCATCCAAATTCAATTCACCTTTTGTAACATCTGTACCTTTACTTGTAAATCCAAGAGTTGTGTCTGCATCTTCCTCGTTTCCAATACATACATCTACATAATGGCAAAGTCTGGTCATTACCTCTCTAGCTTTTTCTTTGGTCCATAATTTTTTACGGTAGTTCAAGTCGATACTGGTAGTAATTCCTCTGGCTTTGGCTGCCTTTAATGCGGCTTCAGTTAAAGCAGCAGCTTTATCACTCAAGGCAGGGGTAATACCGGTTGTATGGAACCAATCAGCACCTTCAAATATTTTATCAAAATCGAATTCAGAAATCTCAACTTCAGATATTGATGCATCAGCACGGTCATATACTACCTGTGAAGCACGCATAGAAGCTCCGGTCTCCAAAAAATAGATTCCTAATCGCTTTCCACCTCTTGCAACAAATTGGGTATCAACACCATATCGGCGTAAATGATTGATTGCCGACTGGCCTAAAGGATTGTTTGGAACTTTAGAAACAAAGGTTCCATTTAATCCGTAATTGCATAATGCAGCAGCTACGTTAGCTTCTCCGCCACCATAGGTCACATCAAAACTATCACTTTGTACAAATCTCTTGAAATCTGGAGTCGATAGACGCATCATTATCTCTCCAAGTGTTACGACTTTTTTAGCCATGGTTTTATTCTGTATTTAATTGAACGAAGGTTGTTAAAATCCAAATTTTGGATAAGCAAAAATACATTAATGGTCGATAATTAAAAGCTTTATCCATGCTTTATTGCTCAATGGCAAACAAAATGTTACCCAAGCACATAAAAGCATTGATTTTCGTTTCAGCTTAGCTAATTATTTATTAATTATCTAATTTAGTGGCTTAGTTTTACTTAAATATTATTACAGATGAGCAAGAAAGCAGAACTCTTGAAATTAATACCCGAACAGGGGATATTACCTTTATATTTCAACAAAGATAAAGAGACTAGTATTGGATTATTAAAAGCATTATACAGTGCAGGTATTCGTGCAGTAGAATACACGAACAGGGGAGAGGCGGCTTTGGATAATTTCAAAGAAATGAGAAAAGTAGTTGATTCTGAATTGAAGGGTATGTATCTGGGTATTGGTACTATTAAAGACGGAACAATGGCTCAGACTTTTATAGATGCGGGTGCAGATTATATCATTTGCCCGGGTTTGGTTGAAAGTGTAGCAGAGGTTGCAGATAAACATGATATGTTATGGGCACCGGGTTGTATGACTCCAAGCGAAATAATCAGGGCAGAGACTTTAGGGGCAAAAATGATTAAGCTTTTCCCTGGAAATGTTTTGGGTCCGGGTTTTATGTCGGCAATTAAAGAATTGTTCCCTAATTTGAAGTTTATGCCTACAGGTGGTGTTGACCTAGATCGGGCTAATATTGAGGGATGGTTTAAAGCAGGAGTTTGCGCAGTTGGAATGGGTAGTAAGCTGGTGAGTAAGGATGTAATGGAGAATAAGAAATATGATGAGCTTATCGCCTCAACTAAGTCGGTTTTAGAGATTATCAAAGCTATAAGAGCTTAGTTAAATATTCATTATTGCAAGCCGGCGGGAGTATCCCTGCCGGCTTTTTTGTTTAATTTATGGAAATGAACCATAGCCAGAAATATTAATGCTAATAGAATTATTCAATAAAAGTTAGAGATAAATTATACAGATTTATCAGATTTAGATAATTTTTACTTTAGACTGACTTCAGAGAATGTTATTTTCTATTTTTGCAAATCGTTAAGGCTCATCTGAACGTATCTTAGCCTAGAGTTCAGTTGGTATGTGAGACAGATTAGGCAAAAGAGTAATGTTCAAACAGTCATATTTATTTTATTTGCTTTTTGCAATCTGGATGTTATCCTTAGGTACGAAAGTATCTGCACAAAGTACATCCAATGAAGGGACTGATTTTTGGGCTGTTTTTCCAACTCATGTTCCGGCTAATCTAAATGGTCTCCGACCATTAGCAAGATATTCCATATTCATAACAGGTAAGCAGGCTTCATCTGGAACTGTAACTGTTGGGAATACAAGCCAGCGTTTTATCCTGCCAGCAGGTAATTCAGTAATTGAAGTCCCTATAAATCGTGCGGATGCCTATATAGATGAATTGGAAGCAGGGAGAGTACTTACTAACAGGGCGATCAGGGTGAGGGTAGATCAAGGAAGTCCTAAGGTGGTAGTTTATGGTCATATTTTTGCCGGAGCCCGGTCGGCTGCTTCGCTTATATTGCCTAAGGAGGCTCTTGGGCAACAATATTTCAGTATGAATTATGAGAGCGGTAATACCCCTGATCCCGGTCGAAATCATATTGTACTAATTGCAAGTGAGCCGAATACAAAGATCTTCATTAGACTAAATGGGAATGATCTTATCCCTGGAGGGGTTACTCTTGTTAATCCGGGTGATGTTTATGAATACCTGTCAAATGTCGACCTGACAGGCGCAAATGTATTCGTTGATCCTCAAACATCCGGTTGTAAACAGTTTGCTATGTTCTCTGGAACCACGAACTCGGCAATAAATACTTCTTCAGGATGTATCGGAAGTATTTCATCGGATCCTTTATATCAGCAGAATTATCCTGTAGACAGCTGGGGTAAAACCTATGGATTTATTCCCTTCAGTTCAAGGAGCCCCGGTGGCACTTTAGTAAGAAGCAAGGGAAATTATGTTCGTGTTCTGGCCAAAGAGAATGGCACAAGGGTGACTTATAATGGTACCCAGGTAGCAAATCTAAATGCCGGTCAATATTATCAGACCCCGGCACCTGTCAATGAACCTGCTTATATTTCAGCTAATAATGCAATCGCGGTTGCCCAATATTCGCTCACTCAGGCTTGTGCAGGTGGTGGATTCAGCGATCCGGATATGGTCATCCTGAACCCAATCGAATATAATATAAAGAACATTACTGTTTATTCATCAAATAGAGAAAATATAACTCAGAACTACGTCAACATTCTTATTAAAACTACAGCTGCGGCCTCATTCAGAATCAATGGACAAGTACCGGGAGGAACATTTATAGTATTAAGGAATAAACCGGAATTCTCTTACCTGCAACTTAACCTGAATCAGTATCGTACGCAGACCTTCAATTTAACAGCATCCGATGGTTTTAATGCAATTGCCTACGGCTTTGGTGATGTGGAGTCCTATGCTTATTCAGCAGGTACAAATCTGGCTTCCAGCCAGTTCGTCAGGGTAATTAATAAAATTACACTCGAGGAGATTTCCAGTGCCTGCACTAGGCAAGATATTGATTTCAAGCTTACTTTAACGGCACCTGCTTCAAGCTTAATTTGGCAGCTAGACGTAAATGATCCAGCAATTACTCAGATTAATCCTGTTTCAGTTCAGGTTGTGCGGAATGGTATTACATTTTATGAGTATATATTACCAAAAAATTTAGGATACAATCAACCTGGTCAGAAAATAATCAAAATAATAGCAAAATATGCCACACTTGCAGGATGTAATCTTGATGAGCAACTAATTGACTACCGGTTTGATGTTTTTGATCCACCCGAAGCCATGTTCACAAATACCATCAATTTTTGTTCGAATAGTGAAATCACTTTTACCGATTCGAGTAAGGATAATGGTAATCCTATCAGCTCATGGGAATGGGATTTTGGAGATGGGAATAAATCTGTAGACCAGAATCCAAAACATATTTTCACGAATCCGGGCTCTTATCAGGTTGTTTTGAAGGTAAGGAATTCAACGAGTTGTGTTGCGAAGGATTTTACTCAGACTATCGTAATAAGAGCAAGTCCGGTGGCGGATTTCTTGACTTCAAGCCCAGGTTGCAATAATGCTGCCATTATTTTTACAGACCTATCATGGACAGCTCAGGGAAGAATTGTAAAATGGGAATGGGATTTCGGGGATGGTATTAAAGCAGAAAATACTGTTTCTGTATCGCCTACACATAAGTATACTTCGGGCGGGCAGTTTAAAATTAGTTTAAAGGTGACAAATGAATTTGGTTGCGAAAGTATGATTTCCAGACAGCTTGACATCACTACGCCCTTTCTGGAGGTCGGAGCAAACACTTTTATTTTGCGCGGAGGAGCAGTGCGCTTTAACATTCAGGCTACTGGAACTAATTTAAAATATAAATGGACTCCGGCAACCGGGCTCGACCGCGATGATATTAAAAATCCGACAGCATCTCCTTCAACTGAGACTAGATATTCCGTCACAATAAGCTCGGATGAAGGTTGCATACTTGAGGATGATATTCTGGTGAAAGTGCTTGAAATGCCATTTGTCCCAAATACATTTACACCAAATGGGGATGGAATCAACGATTTATGGAATATTGAATACTTAGATAGCTATCCCGCAGTTAGTGTAAATATTTACAATCGCTTTGGAATCAAGGTATTTGGTTCTATTGGTTATTTGAAACCTTGGGATGCTAATTTGAATGGTCAAATGCTGCCTGTAGGCACATATTATTATGTAATAGACGCTAAAATTGGAATACCTGTTTTTAAGGGATGGGTAGCTGTAATCAGATAAAGGACAGAAGTTAAGCAAAATACATTTCACAAATGTTTGTAATATAGAACACTGGTAAATAATAAAAAAATAGAAGATTTACATTGAAAAGGATTATTTAACTTGTCCAGCTTTATCAATTATGGTTTTTTT
>JBDNGV010000151.1:0-10561 GCA_041689125.1 Daejeonella sp. | reverse complement strand
GAAATTTTCAAACTTTTTTCAATAGCTTTTTTGAGGTTCGAACTCAAATTTCCATTTTGAGTATTTTCCTGTTCAATTGTAGCAATCTCAGACTGAAATTTTTTACTGAATTTAGCATACTGTTCACTAGTAATTTCATTTAAAACAAACCTTTCCTCTAAAGCATCTAATTGATTTTGTATCTCCGTGATGCGCTTTTTATTAGACTTCTCATCTACTTGATTTGTTTCCAGTAATTTGGTGAGCTTGCTATCTAATTTTTCTCTAAGTGCTTCTTTTTTGCTTTTATCAAATTCAAAAGTACTAAGCAGATGAAATAATTAAATGGAATGACTCAGCAGTTAACGGCTTGAATTACCTTGTAGACGATATCAATTTAAATGGTATTGCTGCACCAGCATATTTAGTGCAGGATGGGTACGTTTTAAATCATAGCCACCAGCCCGGCAGTAGCGGGAGCTTTACATACACCTTTAAAAATTACGGCACCAACGCCATTAATAATGTTAGTTTTAAATTGAGTCCACCAACCAAAGGATATCAATTTACCAGTGCTGATTCAATTTACGCAGGTACTATATTGGCAGGAGCCTCAAAACAAATCACTTTTTCTTTCACGTCTCCTTTATCGGACAGTCTTTGCCGTTATACCATTGATATAAAAGCCAGTAATGGTAGTTTTATAGATGTTACCGGGTCTTTGTACGTGAATGATCCCACAAGAAATTACAGCGTAAAAAATGGTAATTGGAGCGATGCCAATACCTGGAGCACTAAAGCTGTTCCGAACAGTGCTTCTAAAGTTATGGTCAGCCATACTGTAACGGTAGATGTAGATGCAACATGCAAATCGGTTAATTCGATAAACCCCTGAGGTATCCTAATCAATACAGGTAAACGGTTGAGCATATTACAATAAAGATTGAAAACGAAGTGTTTTGATGTTCCGTTTCATAAAAGGGAAGGCCAGTTTTCATAGCAAAAGTTTATAAAAAAGCTATCAAAAATGATGTGTGTTTATTGTAGCTTTTTTTACTTTGGTAGTCCCGGTAAGCTCCAGCCCCAAAGGGGAGTCAATGAAATCGGCTGCTTTTTTTGTGCCTTTTTTTGTGAGGATTGTTTGGGTTTATGTCTTCACGCAACAGACTTATTACTACTACGTTGGTCCCTGATTTCTTTGTGATTGTTTGGATAGAGTTCAATAAAGATTTGAAGTAAAAGGATGTCCAAAAAAAGGGATGTGCCATACGACGCCACCGCAGCCCAATCGATGTTCGTCCGGCGGGGGGCAAAATTATAAAACGTTCTTTGTTGGGGCGAAGGGTTTATCGCATCCTCTATCTGGTATAAAAATATTTTCGTGCACTCCAGACGTATAATAATGCAATTTTTTGGGGTATATCCGCCGTTGATGTTTGCAATCATCTTTAATCATAACAGGCTGGGTCATTGCTATTATCTTCCGTATCTCTGGCCACAGAAACTCCAGCAGTATCTAAAATCATGGCTTGCTGAATAGCGGTTTTGTTCAGCGAGGTACCTTTTGAAATCATGCTGTATTCATTGGTATATTTGGTAAAATAGCCACATGGAAATGCATCCTGTCCATTGGATAAGCGCACTCTTTTGGGCTGTTGAAATTCCCATACAATTATCGGCTGGTTTACTATATACGCAAGCAGCCGGGTTGCAACAAAAACGAATGCTATAAAAAAATAATTTCCTGGCGGCTTTTAAAATCATCCACAGTTTTTGGTTTTAGCCAAAAAGGAAAGAGCGTTTTGATTTTGGATGATCGTTCATATGGTGGGTTCTACGGCTTCAACACGAAAACGTTTTCGTTTTTTTATTCCATAGGTTAAAGGTTTTACTAAAAGGATTAACCTATTTTCGATAAATATTTTTACTGCTAATAAAATATTGATTTAGTTTTTAAACGAACGATTGTTAAACCAAAAATTGCTAATTATGAAAAAAGTCGTCTTGCTTTGTTTCCTATTCTGCTTTGTATTAAGCATTGCCCTGGCGCAAAACCGCCAGGTCACAGGTCAAATATTCAACAATGAAACCGGTGATAAAATTGCGGGCGCCAGCATAACACTTAAGGGGAGTTCCAAAGGTGCAGTATCGGATGCCGATGGAAATTTTTCAATTGCTGTGCCACAAAACGGTACGTCCATTCTTGAAATTAAATTCATAGGTTTTGCCAGCCAAAACATCACAGTTACCAACCAGGGCAGTGTCCTGGTCAAACTTGTTTTGCAGACCAGCGCAATGGATGAGGTAGTGGTAGTTGGATATGGGGAACGCAAAAAGCGTGACCTTACCGGCGCACTTTCTTCCATTCAGTCAAAAGATATTGTAAGAGCCAATCCTGTTCAGGCTGCAAAAGCAATACAAGGCCAGGTTGCAGGTGCTACGGTAACCAAGGCAAGTAACAGACCCGGCGCTCCTTTCAACATTACCATCAGGGGCGAAAATACCATTAACAACTCTACAGAGCCGTTGATTGTAATTGATGGTTTAATGGGTGGTGATCTTAACACACTAAATCCAAATGATATCCAAACAATGGATGTGTTAAAGGATGCTTCTTCAACTTCAATATATGGTGCCCGCGGTGCAAATGGGGTGGTGATTGTAACCACTAAAAAAGGTGCTTCAGGAAAACCTAAAGTTGGATATGATGCATATGTGGGTGTTAAAAAAATGGCACATACGCCTAAGTTAAGAACCACGCCAGAGTTTGTTAAATTATTAACGACCGACCGTGTTGCAGCCGGACTTTCTGCAGTTGTATTCACTACTGCTGAAATAGCGAAAATTGATGCCGGCGAAACGACTGATTGGGTTGACCTGATTATAAAACCCGCGCTTCAAACCAGCCACAACGTAAGTGTTTCGGGTGGGAGCGACAAAACAACTTACCGGTTTTCGACTGGCTATTTAAACGAGGAAGGAAACGTTATTAACACAGGCTTTAAAAGATATAATTTAAATGCAGGTTTGGATAGCAAACTGGGCGAACGTTTTAAGGTTGGCTTCACATCTTACCTTACATTTAGTGATCAAAACTGGGGCTCTCAGGAATCTTTACGAAATGCATTCAGGGCAAGACCAACAGGAACAATATTTTATTCTGATCTGGCTAATCCAAGTCAGAATGGTGATTTAAATATCAATGGATATGCTTTCTGGATGGGTATCAATGATAAGCAGGTGGGTAACCCGGTACTTGATGTTGATCCTGCAAATTCAAAACTTCAAACCACCACTATGACGGCAGTGGCCAATGCATATGCAGAGGTTACACTGATGAAGGGGCTTACTTTCCGTTCTTCGCTTTCTGCATCTTATAGTACACAAAGGGTTGGCGACTGGAGAGGACAATGGTCAAAGTCCCAAATTGGCTCCAAACCAAGAACACAGTTGGATACTAAGGCAATGGGTAACTATACCATTGACAACATCGTAAACTACAATAAGGAAATTGGAAAGCATAAGTTTAATGTAACTGCCCTGCAGAGTGCTTTCTATCAAAGAGATGAACTCACCAGCATTGCTGTTAGGGATTTGCCTTTCAACTCCTACTGGCATGCTTTAAACACAGGAACGCTTACGGCTCAAAGTAGTAGCTTAACCGAAAGATCGTTGTCATCTTTTATGGGACGTATCAACTACACCTTCAATGATAAATACCTCGTAACACTAACTGGTCGGTCGGATGGTGCGTCACAATTAGCAGAAGGCAACAAATGGGCATTTTTCCCCTCGGTGGCTTTAGGCTGGAGAATGAGTGACGAAACCTTTATCAATAACCTGAATGTGTTTTCGAATTTAAAACTGCGGCTTAGTTATGGTGAAGTAGGTAACTCAGGTGTGAATCCTTACAGTACACAGGCTGGTTTATTAGGTACCGGATATGATTTTGACGGAACAGCGGCCAATGGTATTGCACCGTTGAATTTGGCCAATAAAGATTTGAAATGGGAAAGAAGCAAGGAGTTGAACTTTGGAGTTGATTTTGGATTTTACAACAATCGCATAGCTGGTTCGGTTGAAATTTACAACAGAAAAACGGTTGACCTGATTTTGAATCAACGGATACCTACTTCATCCGGCTTCAGCCAGGTGGTAGCTAATATTGGTGTGATTGAAAATAAAGGAATTGAATTAACGCTGAATACAACTAATATTAGAAAAACTAATTTTAGCTGGAATACAACTTTTGCCTTCACAAAAAATAACAATAAATTGCTTGAATTATATGGTGAAGGGTCAACGGTAGATAAGGGTAACAGATTGTTTGTGGGATATCCCATCCGTGCAAATTTTGATTATCAATTTGCGGGAATCTGGCAAATGGCCGATTCTGTTGCGGCAAAAGGTTACAATCAGGTACCCGGTTCAGTAAAAGTTGTGGACGCAAACAACGACGGTAGAATATCTTCATCTGAAGCTATCGGTGATGACAGGCAAATACTGGGCTCACAATTACCCAACTGGATTTTAGGCGTTACCAATCGCTTTAACTACAAAAATTTTGATTTATCATTCTTCCTGTATTACAGAAATGGCGTTCAGTACCGCAACTCTACTTTGGCCGGAACTTTTGGCGAAGTGGGAATCCGTTACAATTCTTTGGCTGAGTTAAATTATTGGACCAAGGACAACCCGTCCAATACTTATTTTTCTCCATTTGTGGCCAATCCTCATCGGAATGCTATTTCCTTCCAGGATGCAAGTTTTTTTAGAGTATCTGATATTACCGTAGGGTTCACTTTACCAAAATCAAAGGTGGATAAATTGAAAATGTCAAATGCACGGATTTATGCACAGATCTCTAATCCTTTTATTTTCAGCAATTACGTCGGGTTTGATCCTGAATTTAATTCGGCTATTTTTCAGGATGATGTGCCGTCCGCCATTTATACTTTAGGCGTAAATATTAGTTTCTAACTTTTTATTAAAATTGACTACAATGAAATCAACGAACAATATACGAACCGCTTTTATAGCGATTGCCTTATCGGGTGTAGCTTTTACCAGCTGTAAAAAAGCTTTTCTGGAAGAAACACCGGTTTCTACTCTTACTACGGATGTGTACTACAAAACCGAGGCAGGTTTTGAAGACCTTGTGAGATCCTGCTATCCATTATTAAGAAACATTCACCAGACCCGTCAATTGGTTTTGAACGGAACTGATATTTTTTCTCCCGGTGGATACAACGATCCTAAATTCGCTACAAACCCGGCCAATGCGGGTGCTATACCACAGTATGATGCAGGTTTTAACGCTACTTTAGGTGATTTAAATTCACTTTGGACTTTACTCTACGCAGAGATAGGCCGCACCAATACCGCCGTTGGTCGTGCAGAAGGCATCACTACCATGGCAGTAGCTTTAAAAGGTGCAAGAGTTTCCGAAGCCAAATTTTTAAGGTCATTGGCCTATTTTTATTTGGTGCAGCATTGGGGCGACGTTCCGATGCCCTTAAAAGAAACCACTTCGGCCAGCAAAGAAGCAATAAGGGTTGCTTCTGCGGATATCTACAAGCAGATCATTGCCGATTTATTGGAAGCTGAAACTAAATTGCCAACGGTGGCCTCCAACTATGGTCGCATTACAAAAGGTGCGGCCCAGTTTTTATTATCAAAAGTATATTTAACCCGTGGCTGGAATTTTAAAAATGCTTTGGGTGGATCAAATGCTGATTTTAACTCAGCGCTTCAGTATGCTGATAAAATCATCGATACGTATCCATTGGCTGCTAACTACAGAGATTTATTTCCCAGGCGTTCTGAAAATCCCTTGACACAATACACAGGTGCTCAAAACGATAAGAATCCGGAAATCATTTTTGCTGTTCAATGGAATCCGGATGTACTGACCAATAGAACCGATCCTGCTTTTCTTCCGGTGGATGCAGCAGGGGGTAACAATTTACATTCGGTATTTAACGGCAGTGGAGAAGGCTTCCCAGGTACTGCCGGCAGAACTACAGATTATAACCGTGCACTGGGCATTTATCCATTCAGCCCTGCCATCTATCGCATGTATGATCCACAAAATGATTTACGGTACGATCACAATTTTTTAGAGGTAGGCTACGCCGTTAGAGCCGTAGCAGGGTTTAGACCATTGCCATTAACCAATGCAAATCTTAGAATTGATATTAAATCGGGGGATACAGTTGTATATTACCGGCCATGGAACAGGCCTGCAACTACACCAGACGAAAGAGGTATTGATCTAGGCGGTACCCGCAAATTTTCTGTGATCAATTGTGATGAGTGGGGCGGTGGTTACAATATTGTAAACGGAGTTGGTGTAAGTGGTTTCCCGTCAGGTGAGCCTCATATGTGGAAATTCTGGCAACCCGGTATAGCCTACGGCGATGCATTTGGAACGTTTAATGAATCAATCTTCCGCTCTGCTGAAGCTTATTTAATTGCAGCGGAAGCCATTGTAAAAGGAGCAACCGGTGGAAAATTGGGCGCAGCTGACGTGTACTATAACCGGGTATTGGATCGTGCTTTGGGAACTAACAGAGCAAACGATCCGAAATGTGCATTGCTGCCGGAAGATATCAAATCGCAGGCTGCTGTCTCTTACCGTGCCACTGCAAGCAACATCAACATAAACCTTATTTTGGATGAAAGGGCAAGAGAGTTATTGGGAGAATACGACCGCTGGTTTGATCTGAAAAGAACCGGCAAATTGGTTGAAAGAGTGTTGAGATTTAATCCATGGGCTAAAAAAAGCAAAACCATAAATGATATACATTACCTCAGGCCAATACCTCAAAATGAAATTGACTTGTCCTCACCAAAAATGACGCAAAACGCGGGCTATTAATCATTCAATTTTTATGAAAGGATTTGTTCAGTATTGTTAAAAGTATAGCTGAACAAATCCTTTCTTTTTAAGTCCCCGTTTTAAAACCAATAGAAATAATATTTAAGGTTTTGTGTTGCTGTTTGAAATAATTGAAGAAACCATTGAGAATAAATAGTAAATAATGAATGCTGCAAAAAAAGTTGCAGGCGACGGTCGCCAATTGAAACGCGTGAGTGCATAGAGTAGTAGTATAAAAGGTTTGTTACACAGTGATTAATTTTTGAACGCCTTATGTTGAAAATTTCTAGCACTTTTTATCCGAGGCCTTTGGAACACGTAAAGTAACACACAATGTTTTATCGAACGGTATATAATAAGGATCGCAAATATCTTAAGTCAACTACATTGAAGCACATTCGCCATTCACCATTGACCACATACCGCCTAATATGAAACACTTTTTTTACATCAATAATAAAAGAGATTGTTATGAGCTTTAAAAGAGTGTGGTTATTTACCATCATGTTTTTGCTAAAATCGGTTGGTGTTTTTTCCCAGGCAGGTGTTACTGCCAACATGCAAAAATCAGATCTGGTAGAACCAATGGTAGATGCAGCCAATTCCCGGTTCTTTTATTTTAGCTCTGCCACAAGGCCTTTTGGGATGGTAAACCTAAGTCCGGATATGAACTTGAACGGCACTTGGAATACAGGCTACCGTTACAATGAAGATACCATCAAATGCTTTAGTCACATCCACTGCTGGGAAATGTCGGGCATTCCGGTACTACCCACCACGGGCGATTTTAAAGGTCAACTTGGACCATCCAAATACGGCTCCACCTATTCGCATCAACAGGAAGTTGCCAAACCTGGTTACCACAAAGTAGTGTTGAAAGATTATGGAATCACGGCTGAATTAACTTCTACTGCCCGGGTTGGTTTTCACCGCTACACTTTTCCAAAATCTGCAGCAAGCCATATCCTGTTCGACTTTACTACGGTATTGGGATCTTCAGAAACTCAAAGTGCCATCGTGCAAAAAATAGACAATCGTACGATCGAAGGCGAGGTGATTATGGCTGGCACCGTAAGAAGGCCAAAGTCTGTCACAGTTTATTTTGTTGCAACCTTTGATCGTTCTTTTGATCAATTCAACGGATGGCAGGAAGGCAAACTTATTCCCGTGCAGGATAACGTTGCAGGGAAGCATACGGGCGTGTATCTAAGTTTTTCAACTGCCCCTAATGAAGTAAGGCAAATGAAAGTGGCGATCTCCTACGTGAGCATCGCAGAAGCCAAACGAAATCTGCAAACCGAATTACCACATTGGGATTTTAAACGGGTAGTGAATGAATCTGCCAAAGAGTGGAACCAGTGGTTGGGAAAAATTGAAGTAGAAGGTGGCACACTCACAGAACAACGTCGGTTTTATACCGATCTCTGGCATGCATTGCAAGGCCGTAGAATAATGAATGATGTGAGCGGTACATACATAGATAATATCGGCGCAAAACCCAGGGTAAGACAAATACCTTTGGGTTCAGATGGAAAACCTTTGTTCAACGAATACAATTCAGATTCATTTTGGGGAGCACAATGGTCGCTCAATACGCTTTGGCACCTCGTATATCCGGAAGTGACAGAATCATTTATCAACTCGCTGCTGCAGATGTATTCGGATGGTGGCTTAATACCCCGTGGCCCCGCTGGCGGAAATTATACCTACGTGATGACGGGTGCAGCCGTTACCCCTTTTATCGTGAGCGCCTACATGAAAGGTATTCGCGGCTTTGATGTAGCAAAGGCGTATGAAGGCATGCGGAAAGATCATTTTCCGGGAGGCATGATGAGCAAAGCCGGTTATGAACATACTACTTTTAAAGGCGGCGGTATTGAAGAGTATATGGAACTTGGTTATGTTCCCTATCCGCTTACAAAAGTTAAATACGGTTATCACCAGGATGGCACGGCGCAGACTTTAGAATATGCTTACCAGGATTATGCATTGGCACAAATGGCGAAGGCTCTTGGAAAGAAAGAGGACTACCAGTTGTTTAGTAAAAGGGCGCAGCAATATAAAAATGTTTTCAATAAAGAGATAGGCTGGATGTGGACGAAAGACAGGGCAGGCAACTGGAACCAGCCCATTGATATTTTACAATATGAGCATGGGTTTGTAGAGGGGAATGCCGCACAATATTCCTGGTTTGTGCCGCATGATGTAAAAGGGTTGATTGGTCTGGTGGGCGGAGCAGATTCTTTCACCCAAAAGCTAAATGCAGCCTTCACCAGTGCCAAAGTGCATGGCTTTGTTTCGGGTAAATCAGAAAATCCGGTAGACAAGGAATTGCTGAGGCGGGTGTTCATCAATTATGGCAACCAGCCTTGTATGCAAACGCCCTTCCTCTTCAACTATGCGGGTAAACCGTGGCTTACACAATACTGGACCAGACAAATTATTGACTCGGTTTACAGCGGTATTTCTCCCCAAAAAGGATATAGCGGTGATGAAGACCAGGGCCTGATGGGGTCACTCTCTGTCTTGTTGAAAATGGGTTTATTTTCTACCAATGGCGGGGTATCAGAAAAGCCATTTTATGAAATCAGTAGTCCTGTGTTTAAAAAAATAACGATCCACCTGAATCAGAAATATTATAAGGGGAAAAAGTTTGTAATTGAAGCCGGCAACAATTCGCCTAAAAATATTTACGTACAATCTGCCCGCCTAAATGGTGCCGCATTGAATCAACCGTGGTTCTTTCATGAAACATTGGTGAAAGGAGGAAGACTGGTTTTGCAAATGGGAGCTCAGCCGAATGAGTCATGGGGGAGCGATTTAAAGAAAGCACCTCCTTCCATGTCAACAGAAAATTAGAAAGTAATAAAAATATCAAAATGAAAAGACCGGATTTTATATATAAAACTTCAACCGAAATAGGATTAATCCTATTAACCAGTGGTATTTGGGCTGGGCGTATTCCACAGGATACCTGGAAGAATTATGATTTCAAACCGTATAAAAAAGGGAAATATGTAACAGATGTTGTTCAGGTAACTCCTGATGACGGGTTTTACCTGCATACTTTTTATGATGTTTGTCCATGGAGCTATTCCGGCAATTTCTTAGCGGTTACAAAATTTCCCTACCAGGGTAAAAACCACAATGGGGGGATGTAGCAGAAGTTTGTATAATAGATTTGAAACGCCAAAAAATAAAAACGGTATACCAAACAAAAGCCTGGGGATTTCAACTGGGTGCAAACGTGCAATGGGGAAACCAGTCGGACAAATACCTGTATACGAATGATATCATTAATGGCATACCTGTTTGTGTACGAATTGATTGGGAAGAGGGAACGGTGAAATCCTTTACCGGATCGAAATATGATATCGCACCTGATGAACGTTCCGTAATTAGTCCCAATCTCCTGAATTTGAATATTCACCAGTATGGTTATGCTGTTCCGGACGGGCTAACAGGACAACCGATTCCCTTTACAAAAGCCGATATGAAAACAGAGGGGCTTTGGAAAACTGACTTGGTAAAAAACGAACGGAAATTGTTGGTTAATATGCAGTGTCTTAACCCCCTAAAGAACTGGATACAAAATTAAAAACAATTTTGTAATCATAACTTTAGGAACTATGTCAAAAGTAAATCGCAAATTCAGCCCCGAGGATCGCTTATCTATTTTGCAGGAAGCAGAAAGAGATGGAG
>JBDNGV010000150.1:0-3982 GCA_041689125.1 Daejeonella sp. | reverse complement strand
GAAACTAAAAATAAAATGAGCACCCTGAATGCAGTTCGAAACAAATTAATTCACCGGATTTTTGCTTGTGTGAACAACAACCGGCCATATGAAAAAAATTATCAAAGATTAGTTGCATAGATCATAGAAATCGGGGTCGGGAAAAAGGTTGAACGGAATTTACCATAAACATGTGACCACCTTCGGGGTCAAAGTAATGATATTTTATGCTGGGGCTTGATTTTTGAGAATTGGACAGAATCATTCCTCCTAAGGAGTATAAGCATGTTTTATCAGGAAATACAATTTTAACCGGACAACCATGGTTGATAATTGACAGTTGACTTAAATCGGTCAAGGCTATTCAGGCATGCACAAACAGGCATGCACAAACAGATAACAGATAACAGATAACAAACAACCAACAATGGACGGAAAAAACAGAAAAGATATTTATCCCGGGCTGGAAGTTGACATCATTCTTAAAAAAGAGCAGCGCAGTGGTACTCGTACAAAAGGAATTGTTAAGGCATTGCTAACCAGTTCTGCTTTTCATTCCAGGGGGATTAAAGTAAGACTTGAAGACGGACAGGTAGGCCGGGTTGTGGAAATAGTTGAATGAAAATGATCTGAAGGGGGCGCTTCCACCTTCATTAAAATATTAAATGAAGTACAAATCCTCATTTGCTAATTCCCAAATTTACTCATTAGCTAATTTTTTACTGAGTAATGCCATTGTAACATTTACTTAGATTTGAAACATTTTAAAAAAATTAACGTCTATATTTGAGTATAATATTTTGTTATCATGGCAATTTTAAAGTTTTTATTCATTACCATTTGTATTCTATGGCTGATCAAAATGATAGCTCGTGTGCTTTTACCAATCGCATTTCAAAAAATGATGACAAAAGCACAAAATCAGGCCAATCAACGTTATCAGCAACAACATAACCAAAGTCCTGATGGTCGTATCCGTGTTGATTACGTGCCACCAAAGGAAAAAAACCATGGTGATAATGCAGGTGACTTTGTAGAATACGAGGAAATCAAAAATCCTTAGTTTTCTTTTCAGCCATTCTTTTTATTAATTCTGAAACAGTTTATCTACCTGTTTATACTCGTATTTTGCCATAAATACCCGATAATTAAGATTTATTTTCATAAAGCTCGATTTCAAGCCTTGCAGGTTTAAGCTTTTTTCTATTTTTGGCATTCAACTAAATTAAGCAGAATGAATAACTGGTTTAAACGCAATGGGGTACATCTGGCCATTATAGGAATTTTTATCTCTTTATGTTTTGTGTATTTCAGTCCGGCATTGCAGGGTAAAGCCTTGTACCAAAGTGATGTTCTAATGGCTCAGGGGATGCAAAAAGAGATCATGGACATAAAAGCAAAGGATGGCAAAGGGCCCTTATGGACCAATTCTATGTTTGGTGGTATGCCTGCATTTCAGATCTGGGTTCAGTATCCAAACAATGTAACAACATATGTGATCTCATTCTTTAAAACTGCTTTCCCGAATCCGATTGATACAGTTCTACTGTACCTCTTAGGCGCTTACCTGCTGTTCTGCGTGTTAAGAATGAATCCATGGCTTGCAGCGGCAGGCGCTATCGCATTTGCATTTTCATCGTATAATTTCCAAATCATTGATGCAGGTCATAGCAATAAAGCAATGGCCATTGCATTTTTCCCTCCTATACTTGCGGGAATTATTCTGGCTTTCCGTAGGCAATACCTTATTGGTGCTGTGTTAACTGCTCTATTCCTCGCAATCGAGATCAGAACCAACCATATACAGATGACCTATTATTTGTTCATTGCCCTTATAATTTATGTTGGAATTGAACTTTATCATGCGTTTAAAACTAAAACCACTCAGGATTTTCTTAAATCCTTCGGATATCTAGCCGCAGCAGCATTGCTAGCAGTTGCAGTGAATGCAGGCATGCTGTGGTCAACCTATGAATATGGAGCAGAAACAATCCGTGGAAAATCAAATTTAAAAACTGAAAAGTCGCAGCCCAATAATGGCCTTGATCGGGAATATGCTTATCAATGGAGCCAGGGAATTGGTGAAAGTCTGACATTCTTGGTACCGAATGCATATGGTGGTGCATCCGGCGCTGGAAATCTGGATGAGAGTTCTGAAGTTGCAAAGACTTTAGCCACGAAAGGAATTCCCGCCGAGCAGCTTTTACCGGCAATGCAGCAATTATCTCAGATAGGGTTGAGTACTTACTGGGGAGATAAACAATTTACTTCCGGCCCATGGTACTTTGGGGCAATCATCTGTTTCCTGTTCATTCTGGGTTTATTTATTGTAAAAAACAGAATAAAATGGTGGATCTTGAGTGCAAGTCTCTTGTGCCTGATTCTTTCTTTCGGAAGGCACTTTCCTTTTATATCTGATCTCTTCTTTGATTATTTCCCACTCTACAATAAATTTAGAGCTGTTGAATCTATCTTGGTTATTACCGCATTTTTAATCCCGGTACTTGCTATTCTTGCTGTAAAAGAGGTTGCATTTCATACAGAAGAACCAAAAAAATTGAATAAAAGCCTTTTGTATAGTTTATACATCACTGGAGGACTTTTATTAATCCTTATCGCAATTCCAACTGTTTTGTTAGATTTCAAAACTTTGAATCATGCTACATTTATTGAACAATTAACCCAGGTAACGAATGGAGACCGGGCATTTGCAGAATCGATTGCCAAAGCCTTGGTAGATGACAGAATAAGCATGGCAAGAATGGATGCCTTACGTTCCCTTTTCTTCGTTCTTGTTGGGGCAGGATTAATCTGGGCATTGATCAGAAAGAAAATGAATCCGCAAGTTACATTTATAATTCTAGCTACTGTGATTTTGGTTGATATGTGGAACATCGACAGACGATATCTCAACAATGAAAAATTTGTAGATAAAAGTGTTCTCGCACAACAGTTCAAGACAAGAGATGTGGATCAACTTATTCAGAGAGATCAGTCTTATTACCGTGTTCTTGATCTTTCCAACGGAAATCCATTTTCAAATTCAATCCCATCTTATTTCCATAAAAGTATCGGAGGTTATCATGCGGCAAAATTGAAGAGATATCAGGAAGTGCTGGATAAACAATTTAATGGAGCGATCAATGAAGATGTCTTAGATATGCTGAATACCAAATATCTAATCACTTCTGATCAAAATGGTCAGAAACAAACCGTAAAAAATCGCTCTACGGCTTCCGGTAATGCCTGGTTTATTCAGAATGTGGAATATGTTAAAAGTGCTGATGAAGAAATGCTCGCTATCAGCAGCTTCGATCCAAAAAAGGTGATGGTGGTTCATGAAGAGTTTAAGCCACTAATCGATATAAAAAAGGTTGGCTACGATGGAAGTGGGTTCATCAGACTCACAAATTACCATCCTGATCATTTGACTTATGAATACTCCTCTGGCCGTGATGCCCTAGCTGTATTTTCGGAGATATGGTATGACAAGGGCTGGAATGCCTATGTTGACGGAGAAAAGATCCCGTATTTCAGAGCTGATTACCTTTTAAGAGCCGCACAATTACCGGGAGGAAACCATAAACTCGAATTCAAATTTGAACCGGCGTCATACTATACTGGAGAGACTATTTCACTTATCGCTTCCATCCTGCTTGTTTTGGGATTGGCTTTTGCTATTTATTCAGAAATAAGAAATAAAAAGCCGGAAGTGGTAAAAGCCTAATTTGTTTTATTGATTGGGTGAATAATTCTGCTCAAGCCAACAGATTTCTCGGTCGTGCCTCCTTCGAAATGACGTCCAATCCCCGTCATTTCGAACACGCGGGCAAAATTCTTCCAATTACAAAAATCTAAATGCGTGGAGAAATCTGTTGAAGAAAAGTACGGATTTGAATCTATGATAAGTACTGAATAATTCTGCTCAGGCCAACAGATTTCTCGGTCGTGCCTCCTTCGAAATGACGTCCAATCCCCGTCATTTCGAACACGCAAGCAAAAT
>JBDNGV010000149.1:0-2477 GCA_041689125.1 Daejeonella sp. | reverse complement strand
GTTGGCTATTATCTGGCAGCTGCCGCGGGACTTACGCTGCTAGCTTTGCTGGGAGCGAGAAAAATGATGGAGGAGGAAGCAGTGTAAATCTTTTTGTCAATTTATTATCACTAATAAGATTTTTTTATCATTATTGATAAATTAAAAGGAAAATTTTGTCATCAATTCTTAAATTTGTCTAATTAAACTGAAAACTTTGTCACAATTAGCAAATGTCAGACATGGAAATACACATCTCTTTGCACCTGCAGGAAATCATTTTCTCGTCGAGTAATCCGACGCTCAGCAGAAAGATATCCAAATTGGTAAAAGAAGGCACGCTTCGGAAGATTGCCCCTCGTATCTATACTCCCAACCTTCAGGAGTCACCGGCAGACCTTATTCGTCGGAATATTTTTAAGATCATCGGACGCCTATACCCAGACACACTGCTAAGCCACCGTTCTGCTTTCGAATACAAACCAACCGCTTCTGGCAACCTGTTCCTGACTTCGACATATTACCGAAAGATTGACCTACCCGGGATCACGCTCGATATCATGGCTGGTCCTGCGCCTATTGACGGCGATAACTTATTCACCGAAGGTTTATATGTCTCGAGTCAGGAACGCGCTTTCCTTGAAAACTTACAGGAATCGCGGAAGCCAGGATCGACTTCCAAGACACTGTCCCTTCTGAAGCTGGAAGAAAAGCTGGAACAAGTTGCCCGCGTGAAGGGAGAAGAAGGCTTAAATGTTCTTAGAGATCAGGCCAGAGAGCTAGCTGCAAATCTAGGTATGGAAAAAGAGTTCGAAAAGCTGAATAAACTGATCAGCGCCATTCTGACTACCAAACCATCAACTATTCTTTCCTCTCCGGCAGCTATCGCCCGTGCTTTCGGACATCCTTATGATCCGGTCAGAATCGCGCTTTTTGAGAAGCTTTTCGTCGAGCTTCAGCAACGTCAGTTCCCCTACGTTCTGGAGAAGAACAAAACAGTAAGATCATTTCGGAATTTCTCATTTTTTGAAGCCTACTTTTCCAATTATATTGAGGGAACAAAATTTAAAATTGAAGAAGCCAAACGGATCATCGAAACGGGAAATTCCATGGTCACGCGTATAGAAGATTCCCACGACATCCTGGGCACCCACCGCTTGGTCAGTAACCGCTCTGAAATGAGACAAACGCCGGCAAACTCGGATGAGTTACTTAGAATATTGCAATACCGTCACAAAATACTACTTGCGGCGCGCTCCAGTAAAAAACCCGGCGAGTTGAAGGACCAGAACAACAAGGCGGGCGACACCGAATTCGTAGACCACCAGCTTGTTAGGGGAACTCTGTACTCAGGTTTCGACTTTTACCGTGCACTCAAGGATCCGTTTGCGAAAGCGGTCTACATGATGTTCATGATCAGCGAAGTTCATCCTTTCGCAGACGGCAACGGGAGGATTGCCCGTATCATGATGAACGCAGACCTTGTCAAAGCGGAGCAAACCAAGATCATCATCCCTACAGTTTACCGGGAAGATTACCTCGGTGCCCTGAGACAACTTACCCGCACACAATTGCCGGATACTTATATCCGTATGCTACAACGCGCCCAGCAATTCAGCGCAACTGTCGTCGGGGAAGATATGGAACAAATGCAGTCGATTCTGGAAATAAGCAATGCGTTCAAAGAAGGGGAAGAGCATATTCTTCAGTTTTAACTGCACCAGCATCGTTCTATATCTGTAGATTATTCTTCAACTTGTAGATTAATAAATTTAGAATGCACCAACCAATCAATTATTCCTGAAGTCAAGCCCTGATACATTTTAAGCTTGGCTGATCTACCAACCTACATAATTCACAGGTTTTATCCCTTTGAGCCGTAAATAAACTATTAGCTGACCGATATGGTGTGATTGATGATCATGTATTAGAAGAAATATTTGTCTTTTAGTCAGCGGGCCGGCAAAAAATTTTACTATTTCATCCAATTGTTCAGGCTTAACATTCCTGTGCGCAGAAAGTCCAATGTCATAAGCTGCACCGAGGGTTTTGACCACTTCAGCCTTATCTGAAGGATTAACATTCTTTGTATTTAGACTATTAGGAAAGGATAGATAACTAGAGGAAAGCATCCCAATATTATTTGCTATATGTAAAACCTGTTCACCAAAGCTCATTTCTTCCATTGATGGCTTGAAATTATAAAATTCTTCAGGCATTAATTCAGCCATTTGAATAGCATAAGTTTTTGCATTTATCCATTTCCTACTCATTTGAGTTAACAGACTGTCATTAGCAGCCTGAGCAAAGCTTTGTTGTTGAAAACCCATGAGGAACAACAGCATAATTAATTTAGAGGAAAATGATTTCATAATGATTTAGATTTTAAAAAGAAATATTTTTCATATTGACTGTTTAAATTTAAAGAATTTCGCCTTTTAAACTTTTGATTTTTAGAAGGGGTTTTAACGGTGACTTAAAAAAGGAATGGGATGATG
>JBDNGV010000148.1:0-10065 GCA_041689125.1 Daejeonella sp. | reverse complement strand
GATCGGCAGAATAAAGAACGTCTGGATACCATATCAGCAACAATCATCTTACAGACTTACCTCGAGAAAAGAAGCCTGAACTAAGCTTCCTGTTCCATTCGGCTAAAAGCAATTTATTATCTTTACAGCATGGATTTACTTAGCGATGAACTTAAAAGCTATCTGGAGAGCTCAAGCGACCCGGAAAGTGATTTGCTCAAACAAATAGACCGAGAAACCCATCTTAAAGTTTCAATGCCGCGAATGCTTTCGGGACATTACCAGGGAAGAGTTCTCAGCATGTTGAGTAAAATAATTTGTCCGCAAAGAATTTTGGAAGTTGGCACCTTTACCGGATATGCTACCTTATGCCTTGCAGAGGGGTTGAGCACTGATGGTATCCTTTACACCATAGATATCAATGCCGAACTGGAGGATATGGTGCGAGCCAGCTTTGATAAATCAGAAATGGGAGCTAAGATTAAATACCACATTGGTGATGCCATTGAAATCATTCCAAAATTGGATGAGCTATTTGATTTGATTTTTATTGATGCCGATAAAAAAAATAATGAAACATATTATAAATTGAGCATCGATAAATTGAGATGCGGCGGACTGATCATTGTTGATAATGTACTATGGAGCGGTAAGGTGATTGCAGAAAAAAAGACCGATTCGAGCACCATATTAATTAGTAATTTTAATGATATGGTGAGTTCAGATCAAAGAGTTGAAAAACTGATATTACCGGTACGCGATGGTTTATTTATTATCAGAAAAAAATAACGTTCAGATGCGAAACCTTAGATTAATTAAGTCTTTACTTCTCCTCTTGCCCTGCCTAATTTTACTGATGGGTTCATGTGGCATCTTAAAAAAGAAGAATCCCAGTCCGCAGGTTCAAGTACCCGCACAGAAAACCAAACCGGCAGTAACAGTAAAAGCCGGAGAAAGCCGAATTCCTGAAATTAAAAATCACACTGCAGTTACTTATATAGAACGATTTAGAGATATCGCAATTCGCGAAATGAATAACTCTGGAATTCCTGCCAGTATTACACTTGCACAGGGAATTTTGGAATCAGGCAATGGTAACAGTGAACTTGCAATTGAAGGCAATAATCATTTCGGAATTAAATGTACGCCTGAATGGAAGGGAAAAACAATGCTCAAAGATGATGATCAGAAAGATGACTGTTTTAGGGTATATAAAACACCTGAAGAATCTTTCAAAGATCACACTGAGTTTCTGAAAAGGAAGCGGTATGCCCCGCTATTCGAACTAGATAAAAACGATTATCGCGGATGGGCAACAGGCCTGAAAGCTGCAGGTTATGCCACAAATCCACGCTATGCCGAGTTGCTTATTAGCCTCATTGAGCGTTATAACCTAAACAGTTTTGATCGGAAGGAAACTAAAACAGAAAAAATAATAAGGGAGGATAAAGTCCTTACAGAAATTGCCAAAAATATTCCACTTGAAAAAAAAGAAGAAGCTTCCAAAACAAGGGTAAGCATGAAAATTCATGAGGTAAGATCAGGAGATACACTTTCTTCAATTGCAAAATTATACGGCTTAAGCATTGACGAGGTCAAACTGCTCAATGGCTTGGCAGATGCTAATCTGAAACCCGGACAACTCCTTGTTGTGTCTAAATAAGTTAAAATTGTTAAAATCCATATTTCTTTTCGCTGAAACAATTAGTTTTACCAAGTTGAAAAAAATCTTATATATCTTTTTGTTACTCTTCATTGCCGGAAGCGGCCTCCAAGCACAGGATAAAACGGTGCAGGGAATCGTTTTTGATATGAATAGCAAGCAACGCTTAACACGGGTATATATTTACAATACCCGATCGGGAGAGGGGTTTTATAATACAACAAAGGGAGAATTTAAAACTAATGCACGTGAAGGAGATATATTGGTTGCCGCATTACAGGGCTATGGGGTAGATACCATCAGTATTCATTCAGAAAGTACCGTTCTGTTTTACCTTAAAAGGAACAGCATATTGTTGCAGGAAGTGGTAGTTAGAGATTCGGTTAAAACTCCGGCAGACCAGCTCAAAGCGAAGCAAGAAGAATTTAATACCGCTTATAGTAAAGGTACTGTTAAAGATGTTTTGACCACAGGCGGAAGCAATGGTGGTGGCGGGGCCGGATTGAGTATCAATGCGTTGTATACTCTTTTAAGCAGGGAGGGAAGAAATGCAAGGCTACTTCAGAAAATTATAGAAAGGGATTACCGGGATGCGATGATCGATTACCGCTTTAACAATACCCTCATCAACCGGGTTACCGGGTTGAATGGAGAAAAGCTCAGAGATTATAAACAACAATATAAACCCGGATATTATTTTATTCTGGAAGCCAACGATTATGATTTAATTGAATTTATCAGAAGCTCTTATAAAAGCTATCTTGAAAATCCAGCTGCCTACAGACTGCAGCCTTTGAAAGGAAATTAGTTTGAATTATTTTAGAATCATACATTTTAAAAAACATATCAAAAAGAGGGCTTTTTTGTTTTTATTTGCGGTATGCTTGTCAGATTTTTAATAATTGCTTTTTTAATATCAGGATCTATCTCATTAGCTTATTCACAAAATACTAATAATGAAAATGATACGCTTATTTTACAACAATTAAAGCAATATCCCAGAAAAAATTCGCTCCCTGTACGGAGGCCTGTACTGTTTCCTGAAACAGTGGTTTTAAGTGCTGAATCCAACCTCAATTTAAAAGTAAATTACTGGCGTAACCTTACCTCCTTTGGATTAAATATCAATCAGGCCTCTTTTAGCGATAATTGGAGTGCAGGAGGAGTGAATTCTTTAGCCTTGGGCGGACAATTTGCTTATAAAACCGATTATACCAGAGACGATAAAAACTTTGTTTCGGAGCTTATCCTTCAATATGGTAAATTGAATAATAAAGATCAACTCTCAAGGAAAACCTTCGATAGGATTTTCTGGGATAATAAGTTAGCGTTAAAATTGTCTAAGAGTTGGTATTTTTTCGGGTCAATTAACTTTGAATCCCAATTCGATTTGGGTTATTCCTTTTCGAAGGATGCCCAAGGGAATGAAAGACGAACCCTGCTATCCAAATTTATGGCACCTGGATATCTGACACAATCATTAGGATTTGAGTATAAGCCTGTAAAACACTTTTTCGTACGTATTGGTACCGGAACAGCCCGCCAGACCTTTGTCCTCGATACTGAACTGTATAAGACTAATCCTAAGAATTTTGGGGTCGTTCAAGGTAAGAGTTTTAGAAATGAACTGGCATTTCAGTTGGTTAGTGCTTTTGATAAGGACATTGCAAAAAACTTACATCTAAATAGCCGCTATAGTATGTTCGCCAACTACGAGAAACTTACAGGTATTGATAACAGACTTGATGTAACCTTAACTGCAAATGTTAACCGTCTGATTAATGTTTCACTTACAGGGATAATTCTTTATGATGATGATACTTCCAACAAAATTCAGAGGAGTCAGGCAATGGCCTTCGGACTAGTTTATAAATTTGCGAACTAAAAAATTTAGAAAACGTATGGGTAGTCTGGAATTCTTCATTATCTGCTAACATGAGAGTTCGATGATTGAAAAAAGCAACAGGATTAAAATTGGGTTTTGGTGGTATAAACATTTGCAAAGCCATCCCTTTAAGGCTATCCGCTATAAACGTTTTTTTTATTTTGATCCCGTTCTGTTAGGAATAAACAATTATTTTAGTCCTGTAACCTAGAAATCATACCTTTGCACCTGCTAAAAGCTGATAAATAAGATGTTTGAAAATTTACAGGATAAACTCGACAGAGCATTTAAGGTTCTTAAGGGTCAGGGAAGTATAACTGAAATCAACGTGGCTGAAACCATGAAAGAGATTCGTAAAGCTCTTTTGGATGCCGATGTTAACTATAAAACTGCGAAAGCTTTTACTGATGATGTAAAGGAAAAGGCACTCGGACTCAATGTACTCACTTCCTTATCTCCGGGACAGCTTTTAACCAAGCTTATGAATGATGAGCTGGCTGCCCTGATGGGTGGCACAGTTGATGAGCTGAATATATCTGCAAATCCTACCATTATACTTATCGCCGGATTGAACGGTGCGGGAAAAACTACTTTCTCGGGTAAGCTTGCTAATTATTTGCTTACAAAAAAGAATAAAAAGCCTCTGCTTGTGGCCGGTGACGTTTACCGTCCGGCAGCGATTGATCAGTTGGAAGTTCTGGGCGGACAGATTGGGGTTCCGGTTTTTTCAGACCGCGAATCAAAAGATCCTGTTGGAATAGCAAAAGCCGCAATTGCAGAAGCAAAAAAGAACGGACAAAATGTGGTGATCATTGATACCGCCGGTCGTCTGGCTATTGATGAAGGCTTGATGAAAGAAATTGCCGAGGTGAAGGCACAAACCAATCCTCATGAAATTCTCTTTGTGGTGGATTCAATGACCGGACAAGATGCGGTAAACACGGCCAAAGCCTTTAACGATAGGCTAAACTTTACCGGAGTGGTGCTGACTAAATTAGATGGAGATACCCGTGGTGGTGCTGCACTTTCAATCAAATCGGTAGTAAACAAACCCATCAAATTCATTGGTACCGGTGAGAAGATGGAAGCTTTGGATGTGTTTTATCCAGACAGGATGGCCAGTCGTATTCTAGGGATGGGTGACGTGGTTTCGCTTGTTGAACGTGCTCAAATGCAGTTTGACGAGAAGGAGGCTGCCGAACTTCAGAAAAAGATCCGCAAGAATAAATTCGATTTCAATGACTTCCTGAGCCAAATTCAACAGATCAAGAAAATGGGTAATATGAAGGATTTGATGGGGATGATTCCGGGTGTTGGAAAAGCCATCAAGGATGTGGAAATAGATGATAATGCCTTTACTCCAATAGAAGCCATCATACGCTCCATGACACCTTTTGAACGTGAAAACCCCGATTCGATTATCCAAAATCGCCGTACCAGGATTGCCAAAGGCTCGGGGACGAATATCACGGAAGTGAACAAACTGATCAAGCAATTTGAGGATATGCGTAAGGTGATGAAGCAATTCTCAAACCCTGCCGCTGCAGCTAAGATGTTGAAAGGGATGCCTAAAATGCCGTTTGGGAAATAAATTTATAGTAGTTGGTGATAACACCAACCACAGGCAAAATGCAAACCCATTTGGTATTGTTTGCCAGGTTGTAAATATCCATGATATGAATAAAATCATAGTCTCAATTGGTATATTGATACAGTTGTATTTAATATTTGCCTTAACTTATTCAGGAATTAAAACTGATGAATTCCCTGACTATCAATCTCTTTTCCATTCATTTTGGCCAATTTTAGACAGCTCATATAATGCCCTTTTATTTGTATTTATAATATCGCTTGTCATAATTTTTACTTCCATTTATGCTTTAACCAAAAGCAGTCAGAATCATTGGAAATGGTTGTTAGTACTTGAATGTATTTTTACCGGTTATATCTCTTTGGGATTAATGTAAAGTAAAATGAGATTTATAAAAACGTTCCTGAATTGCTTATAAGAGATTAGAAAATTCTTAAAAAAAACCCTCTGTTGGTTGGTGATAACACCGACCAAAGGAAATAAAATTATATTTGATAAACTTAAACCACATCAAATGAAAAAAACTATCAATTTCACATCTTTTATACTTATCGCCATAATCCTCAGTTCCTGTGCAACGGTATTTCACGGACCTGTCACTTCCTATCAGAAAACAAAACCAAAAGACGGTGAAGAGCAGCGATCTGTTAGAGTTGGGGCGCTTCTTTTCAACATATTTCTTTTTTGGCCTGGAGCTATTGTAGATTTTGCTACAGGTGCGATTTATAAACCCGAACCAAAGAAATAAAGTATTTTATATAGACATTTCCCCCGGCTGAATGGTGGTTGGTGATGACACCAACCACACGAATTATAGTGATTGGTGATAACACCAACCACAGGGTCGTCCTCTGGTATGATCTACTAACCCTCCTCCTGTTGGTGTTGTCACCATAGCGGTCCAATACCGTTCCCTCTTCCCATTCCACCATTTAAGGTCATTCTCTGGTATGATCTACTACCACCTCTGGTTGGTGTACTAAACATACCGGTCAGCTTTCCCTCCGGTTTCCCTCTGGTTGGTGTTTTCAACATACCGGTCACTTTTCCTCCGATATAATGCACTACCCTCCGGTTGGTGTTTTCACCATACCGGTCAGCTTTCCCTCCGGTTGGTGTTTCCCTCCAGTTGGTGTTATCACCATACCAGTCTAATACCGTTTTCCTCCGGTTGGTGTTCTCACCATGCCAGTCTAATACCGTTCCCTCATCCCATTCCACCTTTTACTAAATTCTTACCTCGGTTCTTTCAAATGGTTCCATAACTTAGGTAACCATGCCAGCAAAAACCTTTGGAAGTGCCGTTTTTGGAATTGAAGCGATCACAATAACAATTGAGGTAAATATTAGTGGCGGACTCCATTATTTCGTTGTCGGACTTCCAGATAACGCAGTAAAAGAAAGTATGCTAAGGGTTGAAAGTGCCCTGAATAATTCTGTTTTCCATATGCCCAGACAAAGGATTATTGTCAATCTGGCTCCTGCTGACATTCGGAAAGAAGGTTCTGCCTATGATCTTCCAATCGCTATTGGCATTCTGCATGCTTCAGGACAGTTTTTTAGTACAAAACTCGGCAAATACCTTATTCTGGGCGAGCTTTCTCTGGATGGAGGGATACAGCCCGTTAAGGGTTCTCTTCCCATAGCTATCCAAGGTAAAAGAGATGGATTCAAAGGCTTGATTCTGCCCAAAGAAAATGCCCGAGAGGCAGCCATTGTAGATGATTTTGAGGTTTATGGGGTAAGCAATCTTTCTGAAGTGATCGGATTTTTTGACAATAGCCTTGAGCTTCATCGGACTATTGTCAATACCCGAGAAGAGTTTAAATATAATATCAACAACTATGAAAGCGATTTCTCGGATGTCAGAGGACAGGAAAACATTAAACGAGCACTCGAAATTGCAGCCTCAGGAGGGCATAATGTGATCCTGATCGGTCCGCCGGGAGCCGGCAAGACCATGCTCGCCAAACGCCTGCCCACTATTCTGCCTCCCCTCGACCTTTATGAAGCCCTCGATACCACCAAGATTCATTCGGTGGCTGGTAAGCTCTCAGCATCTGATTCTCTGATGACAGTCAGACCCTTTCGTTCACCGCATCATACCATCAGCGATGTAGCTTTGGTTGGAGGTGGTAGCAATTCGCAACCCGGAGAAATCTCACTTGCCCATAACGGAGTGCTCTTTTTGGATGAGTTGCCTGAATTCAAGCGAACCGTTCTGGAGGTGATGAGACAACCTTTGGAAGAACGAAGGATAACCATTTCAAGAGCAAAACAAAGCGTAAATTATCCTGCAAGTTTTATGTTGGTGGCTTCGATGAATCCCTGCCCTTGCGGTTTTTACAATCATCCCGAGAAACAATGCATCTGTGCTCCAGGTGTAGTTCAGAAATATTTAAGCAAGATTTCTGGTCCGCTGCTCGATCGCATCGACCTGCATGTGGAAGTAACTCCCGTAAATTTCAGTGAACTCTCCTCAGAACGGCTAAGCGAAAAAAGCGAAGCCATTCGTGAACGAGTAACTCAGGCCAGAAACATCCAGATCAAACGATTTGAAGAAAAAGCAGATGTATTCTGCAATGCGCAGATGAGTCCGAATATGGTCAGGAATATTTGTAAAATAAATGAAAGCGGACAGGTTTTATTGAAACAGGCTATGGAAAAACTAGGTCTGTCTGCCAGAGCATACGACCGTATTCTTAAAGTTTCAAGAACCATTGCTGATCTTGCCGGTGCTGAGGAAATCCAATTGGAGCACTTGGCCGAAGCAATACATTACCGGAGTTTGGATAGAGAGGGGTGGGCGGGGTGATTTATTGTAAAAATCAATGCATTGTTTTCAAGCAGAGCGCCTTAATAATAGCCTGTACAAAATCTAAGTTTGCAAAAAGAGGCTTGAGAAAACCATATCATTTAACAATAAACACCATTGAGAAAATAAATCTAAATTTGTAAAGTCTTTAATAGCTTAAAGCTATACCTCATAATTAATTAAATTTTATATTTCTCAAATCGAATTATCTAGGAATGCATTTTAAATATTTTATATCCATACTTTTTTTCTTAGGCATTCAACAAGCTGTAAAAGCAAACTTTGTTTTTAATCCCAATTCAGAAGCAGCATATCAGGCCATATTTGATTTGCGGTTTAATGATGCAAGGAAATATATACGGGACGAGAAAGTTATAAATCCGCAAAATGGTATACCAGTCTTGCTTGAAAATTACATCGATTTTTTATTCCTTCTTACTTCGGAAAACAAAATTGAATACGAAAAGTTTAAGAGCAAAAAATCAGACCGGATAGATTTGATAAAAAAAAATGATCAAAATTCTCCGTATTATCTTTTTGCCCAGGCTGAGATTTATCTTCAATCAGGAATGATCAAAGCAAAATTTGGTGATTACATGTCTTCTACGTATGATTTTAAAAAGGCAAAGGACTTATTAACTGATAATAATGAAAAGTATAAGGACTTTTTGCCCAATCAAAAAAGTCTGGGATTGATCGAAGTAATCTTTGGAGCCATTCCATCAAATATGAAAGGTATTGCCAGTGCCTTGGGTATTAAAGGAAATATTACAACAGGGAAAAAGCAATTAGAAAGATTCAGAGTTCAGATTGCCAATAATAAATTTAGTTATTATAACGATGAAATTGTGTTTTTGATATGTTTTACAGATTTAGATGTGATACAGACCCGGAATAGTTACAGCTATCTGTCACCATTATTGAATAGTATGAATGATAAAAGCCTCCTCAAAGTATATTTGCAAGGTTATACTGCTTTTAGAACCGGGCATGCCGATGCGGCAATTAAATATATTGAAGCTGCACCAAAAGCCAGTCAGTACGCCGATGTACCACTTATGAACTATTTGCTTGGCAATGCTAAATTATGCCGTATGGATTCTGATGCTAATTTTTACCTCAGCAAATTTGCGAAGGAGACCCTTAGTTCGAATTATATAAAAGATACTTATCAAAAGCTCGCGTATTATTACCTCTTAAGAAATAATCTTTCACAATACAATTATTACATTACATTGGTGCGTACTAAGGGTTCCTTAACTAATGAGAAGGATAAGCAAGCCTTAAAGGAAGCAAATGAAGTTAAGCCGAATATAATTTTATTAAAGGCAAGACTCAATTTTGATGGCGGTAATTATACTAGTGCGCTGGTTCATTTAAAAACTATACAAGTTAATGATTTAAAAAACGTAAGAGATAAAATAGAGCTTTACTATCGCTATGGACGAATCTATGACATGATGAATGATTTTGATAGTTCACTACTGAATTATCAGCGGGCAATTAATTTAGGTAAAAACCAAACTTATTATTTTGCTGCCAATTCAGCCTTTAAATCGGGTAATATTTACGAGTATATAAAAGATTATAAAAAAGCTGCTGATTATTACAATATGGCATTGCAAATGAGAAATCATGAGTATCAAAATGGCATTGATACTCAGGCAAAAGAAGGCTTAAGAAGGTTAAAAGAATAACAGTTTAATTTTATTTATTTCCGGCAGAGTAAAATAATTTAAAATTATATTTGATTTTATACTTTTACAGGTATCAGGATCTATTAAAATAGAAAAAAAAGAGATTATTTTTAATACTATTAGATTAAAATGCCGCAAAAAAAGATACTGATAACCGGAGCAAGCAGGGGTTTAGGACTGGCAATATCAAACATATTATCAAGTGAATACACATTGATATTACATGCCACACGAGAGGAAAGTTTTACGAATATTGATCCTAAACACCATTTGCTTTGTGCCGACCTCAGCGATCCAAACGAACTCAATGAATTTTGTAAACGTTTAAAAAAAGAGCACGGAGATACGCTATTCGGGGTTATTAATAATGCAGGCATAACATTTGATAAATCCCTTATTTATCAGCCAGAAAATGAAATAGACAGGATGCTGCAG
>JBDNGV010000147.1:0-1587 GCA_041689125.1 Daejeonella sp. | reverse complement strand
CACATACTGTTAGCATTGGAAATAAAGTAGTCACTTCTTTCAAGGTTCTATCAGCAACTCATATTACGGCTTTTGTATCTGATGGTGCCGTGGATGGAAAGATACAGGTTTCTACACTTGGGGGAACAGGCTCTTTCGATGGGTTCCGTTTTATTTTGCCACCTCTCATTTCATCCTTTTTGCCTCGAGATGCCATCGCAGGGGTCAGTGTTCTGATAACCGGGGTTAATCTTGGAGATGTGAAAGCGGTGAGTTTTGGGGGAAAGGCTGCAGCATCGTTTACAATTGTATCGTCAACCAGTATATCGGCAGTGGTGGCAGCCGGCTCGGTGAGCGGCAATATCAGCCTGACAAGTCCGGGGGGGCAGGCCATAAAAGAAGGGTTTACCTTTATTTATACCCTTCCAGCTACAAACTTCAGTATTTCCACAAGCGGTCTTACCTGCAGGGGTGCCATGAATGGGATCATTAACATAAGAACACAACAGACCCTAAATTATACTGCCACAATCAGTGGAAACGGTCAAAATAATCGGTATGATTTTTCGAGTTTATTAGAACTGAAGAACCTCTCGTCGGGAAGATATGAGGTTTGCTTTACAATCAGCACCGAGCCCACTTTTAAACAATGTTTTGAGATTATTGTTTCTGAACCCAAAGATCTTGCACTTTTTTCCTTTATAAATAAGCAGGAAAATAAACTGAATTTAAAATTGGATGGTTCTGACACTTATTTTGTGGAATTGAATGGGGAATTGATTAAAACATCTTTGAATGAACTGCAACTGAGTTTAAAGAGCGGCACGAATAAATTGAAGCTTTATACTGATAAATTTTGTCAGGGTACGATTGAAAAAACATTCTTTGTGGATGCGGTAAAAATTTACCCGAATCCTTTCGATACAGAGCTGAATCTGATTTTGGGTTCCGAATATTTAGGTTCTGTGAAAGTCAGGATCAGGAATATGGGAGGAATGCTCATCTTTTCAAAGGATTATCAAGCGGATAGTTCATCTTTGAAGCTTTATCTGGAGGAGCTTGCTCCGGGTCCTTATTTACTGGAGATTTCATCCGGTGAATACCGTTCGGTGCATAAAATTCTACGAAGATGATAAGCCTTTTAAAGTTTAATTAGAATGTCTTGATATTTGTAATTTACACCCCTGAACCCTTCCCTTTTTGCCAAGCTTTTTCTGTATAAGTTTAGGCAAGAAAAACGTTAATTTTTAGGAGTGCTTAGCTTCGTTTAGTGTTCGTTTAGTGTTCATTTCGTATTTATTCTTCCTGGTTTGGAATGTTGGAATAAGCTAAAAATAACCTGAGTTTGATTATTTTTTTCCTGAATTAGTTTTGCATGTACAACTAGTTTGATTTAAACAATTGTTAGGATAAATTTGCCCATAAATAATGAGATTAGGTTCAAACTCAGAACCTCTTTCTATAAGCTCCCTTATAAATTTAATTGGGGAACCTCTATTTCGCCCAATGTCATTATAAGAGTCTGGTTAAGCTCTTCAGGTTAAAATCGCATGTGGAATGTTTTGGGGTTCTCGCCTTGTGGATCATTCTATCCAAGATTATGTTGGT
>JBDNGV010000146.1:0-21708 GCA_041689125.1 Daejeonella sp. | reverse complement strand
TTCAGGAAGCCTTAACCATATCTTCATCATGTGAGTCAAATCGGGTCACAGAGTTTACTCCAACCACATCTTTGAGTTTTGCAATGAGGTTATCCAGGTGTTTTGTATTATATACATAAACCATGATCGAGCCTTCAAAAATACCATCTTCAGTGTCTACAGTAATTGAACGCATCATTTATATTTCGAAAAGATATTTGTTGAAATTAGCTATTCCAAACTAGCAGGAATCATCTTGAACCAATCTTGAAGCTAAAGTTTAAAAGATTTAATGTTTTAAGTTGGCTAATATATCTAGGGACAGAATGATAGTTGGCTACCAAGGAAATTGATCAAATGACTATTGAATAGACTTTTTAAACCGATTACTTAAAAACAACTAGCACCGTATTTTTTTTTACTATTTTTCTTAACTTTTGAATTATAACCTTACAAAAATGAGGTTAGTATTGAGATTATTAAATTTATAAACCATGAAAAGTTTTAAACTAAATCAAATTGAAAACAGTACGCAAACTTAACTTTTTATACACAACTATTTACTAAAAAGATAGTGCCTATCGCATTACCTTAGATCTAAATAGAATTTTAATAAACAAATATTCAATTGAATCAATAAAAGTGGCAGGTTAAATTTTAAATTATTAAATTTAAATTATGATGAGAAAAAAATGCAATCCGTTATTAGTATTAATCTTTTCATTCTTAATATTATCATGTAATCAAAAAGAAGATTTGAATGATGCAAGAGTATTAAAAGAAAAAATACAATCATCGCAAGATTTCAAGAACTACAAAAATTCAATTCTTCAATTAACTGAAAGTACTATTAAGGGTGAAATATCCATAACCAATGCCGATAAAGAAATGCTTAGACAAGCATCTAAAAAATCCAAATCTGTTCAGGAATTTACTAAGTATTGCGAAGATTCAGGAATGAAAGGTGCAAAAAAATTCGCAGAACTATTATTCATGCAAAATCAATCCTCAATTAATATTTTTAAGAAATACCCCGAATTAAAAAAATTAAGTCGGAATGAATTGGACGATATATTTGAACTTGACATTAAACCCGGCCTAACTGAAAATACTTTGAACAAATAAATATGAAACAGAAATTATTTTTAGTAGCCATTACAATTAGTCTTATTGTTTGTTCAGTTAATTTGAAAGCTCAAGGAAACGATAGTTGTACTAGAGCATGGTTAAATACTGCCAGTCAGTTGACTTCACGTCATCTATCTGCCCAGACTAGATGCGCAATTAGTGTTGGCATGAATTGGGCAACAATGGATGCGGCAGGAGGAATTATGGATATTAGTTGCTCATTTGATGCATATAGCGACTTTATAGATTTATTAAATTTGGTGGCTATACAATTCGAGGCTTGCTATGCTTAAAGAAAAAAAGTTAATTAGCTTAAATTTAGTATAACTATTCAGTAATATTCATAGCACTTGTATATAGATGTTTGACGTGCTATGAATATTTTTTTAGCAAATTTAAATTTTGTTGAAACCAAATGAGAAACCTGATAATAATTTTACTAATTCTTGCCATTTTACTAAAACTAACCCCCTTTATTCTTAAATATTTCTATGAAATACCTGCAGAAACTCTCTTGTATCTTGAAATTGCAGGAAGGACACTTTCGTTCATAATATTAGTTTTCGTTATTTATGGAATATATACTAGTAAAATTAAGGGACCAAAATTTCTAAGGAAGCGTTGATAATTTAGTTAAAAATTAGAGCTTAATCCCACATAATTCAATTAAATGACCCGAAAATTTATTCAAAAAATAAGAATATTCAGTATTTAATTCAGGAAGCCTTTACCATGTCTTCATCATGTGAGTCAAATCGGGTCACAGAGTTTACTCCAACCACACCTTTGAGTTTTGCGATAAGATTATCTAGGTGTTTTGTATTATTTACATAAACCATAATCGAGCCTTCAAAAATGCCATCTTCAGTATCTACAGTAATTGAACGCATATTGACTTTGAAATCGCTTGATATTACAGTTGTGATTTTATTTATGAGTCCCACATCATCAATTCCTGTAATATGAATGCCCGTTAAAAATGCAAGTTCTTTTTGAGAATTCCATTTGGCTTTGACAATTCTGTAACCATAGTTTGCCATTAATTTAGCTGCATTTGGACAATTAGTACGATGAATCTTTATTCCATCCCCGACGGTCACAAATCCAAAAACATCATCTCCAGGAATCGGATTACAACAAGCTGAAAGTTTGTAATCCAATTTCTGAAGATCTTCACCAATTAATAGTGTATCGCTGTCATCTCCTTTAACCTTCTTAGTAAATTGCTCATTTGGGATAAATTCTACCCTTTCAGGCTTATTTTCTATAACTTTTTCAGAGGTAACGAATTCTTTTAGCTGTTTGACATCAATCTTACCCTGAGCTACGTTATAAAATAGATCCAATGTTGATGAAAGCTTGAAATAGTAAGCAAGCTTGTAAAGATTATCTGAATTATAAGTGACTTTAAGGGATTTAAGCTTTCTTTCAAGGATTTCCTTGCCATTTTCGGCGATTTTGCGCTTTTCCTCTTTTAACGAGGATTTGATTTTTGATTTCGCTTTTGCTGTAACAACAAAATTTAACCAATCTTCTTTTGGCGACTGTTTGCTTGAAGTAATGATCTCAACCTGATCGCCATTTTGTAGTTTGTAGGATAGGGGCACCAATTTGTGATTCACTTTCGCACCAATGCAACTTGCACCGATATCAGTATGAATCTCAAATGCAAAATCGAGTGCTGTAGCATCTACCGGCAGTTGAATGAGTGAACCTTTTGGCGTAAAAATGAATATTTCATCTGAAAAGAGGTTCATTTTAAAATCATCCAAAAAGTCTAGCGCGTTTGACTCCGGATTACTCAGTAGTTCTCTTACTTTATGAATCCATTGATCAAGCCCGCTGTCATTATTCGGTTCTTCTTTGTATTTCCAATGTGCGGCGAATCCTTTCTCAGCAATCTCATTCATTCGTGTTGTACGGATCTGAACCTCAACCCACTGACCTCTAGGTCCCATTACTGTTGTATGCAGTGATTCGTAACCGTTGGCACGAGGTGAGGAAATCCAATCACGAAGCCTATCAGGATTTGGATGATACAGGTCGGTAACTATGGAATAGGCTTTCCAGCTATCAGATTTTTCATTTTCCGGTTTACTATTTAGGATGACACGTACCGCAAAAAGATCATACACCTCGTCAAAAGGAATATTCTTTTTACGCATTTTTGTCCAGATAGAGTGTATCGACTTTGGTCTTCCATATAGATCTGCATCAAGACCCTGTTCAATTAATATATCCTTGATCGGTGCAATAAAATCTTTTATGAAATTTTCTCGTTCGGCTTTTTTCTCATTGAGCTGTTGAGCAATGAATTTATAGGTCACCGGTTCCATGTATTTCATGGAAAGGTCTTCAAGCTCTGATTTTAAGGTGTAAAGGCCTAACCTGTGAGCTAAAGGGGCATAGAGATATACGGTTTCAGAAGAGATTTTTAACTGCTTATCCCTAGGCATGAACTCCATAGTGCGCATGTTATGCAGGCGATCAGCGAGTTTAATCAATATTACCCTAACGTCATCTGCTAGGGTTAGTAGCATTTTTCTGAAGTTCTCAGCCTGCAAAGAGCTGTTGTAATCAAACACTCCGGATATTTTCGTTAATCCGTCAATGATTTTAGTTACTTTTTTTCCGAACTCACGTTCAATATCATCTAATGAAATGTCTGTATCCTCTACAACATCATGTAATAAGGCGCAGACAATTGAAGTTGTTCCCAAACCGATTTCTTCAGCAGCAATCTGAGCAACTGCAATAGGATGGTAAATATAAGGTTCACCTGATTTACGTCGCATGTTTTGATGGCTTTCAAGAGCCATATCAAAAGCAAGACGGATCATGCGTTTATCACCTTTTTGCATGGTCGATTTACACGCACGAAGCAAAGCCCTGTACCGCTTTAGTATTTCTTTCTTTTCAGCCTCCAGATCAATTACAATTTCTTTCATTTTGTCATGTAATAGCTATATTTTACTGAGTTGAGCACATTTGCCGGGTTACATTACGTACTTTTATGTATTAATATATAGAAAATTTAGCTGTAAATTTGTACACTATAAATTTATGAAATTTTTCAGGCTATCTGTAATTATTTGTCTGGTATTGATGTCAAAAATGACATTTGCCCAATATAAAAACGACCCAACCATAAAAGGGCCGAAAGATACTATTAGAGTTTCTGTTACTAATGTGGACAATGAGTTGATCCCTTGGATTGTTATTCCCGAAATTTCTATAATTAATACCCGCCTCTTCAGATCGCCAGAAGAGAAAGCAAAGTTTAATCGTTTGAGGTATAATGTGCTGAAGGTTCTGCCGTATGCAATGTATGCGAGGAGAAAGTACCAAGAGCTGCAAATGAATCTGGCAAACGTAAAGAATAGAAAGGAAAAGAGGATAATGATTAAGGCATTTGAAGGGGAAATCAAAGATATGTTTAACCGGGAGGTGAAAAATCTGACCATCACGCAGGGTGGAATTTTGATCAAATTAATTGACAGAGAAACCGGTACCAGTAGCTATGACTTGCTTAAAGATATGAAAGGCGGGATTACTGCATTTTTCTATCAATCTATTGCGAGGATTTTTGGCAATAATCTTAAAAATACCTATGATCCTCAGGAAGATCGGGATATTGAGGCCATCATTCAGTCCACAGGATATTACTCATACAGCTATTTATGAATAAAAAGTCGGTTTACCAGTTCAGTGTTCAAAAACTGAATGGGGAGCATGTGAATTTAGATAATTATAAGGGTAAGGTATTACTGTTAGTAAATATCGCTTCTGAATGTGGTTTTACACCACAGCTAAAGGAACTTGAAGCCCTCCGCAAGAATTATGAAAGTGAAGAGTTCGAAATTCTGGCCTTTCCTTCCAATGATTTTGGTGGGCAGGAGCCTCTTGAAGGCTTTGCACTAGGTGATTTTTGTGAAAAAAACTATGGAGTCAGTTTCCCAGTTTTTGAAAAGATTCGGGTCAGAGGTAGCTATGCTCACCCGCTCTATAAATTTTTATCAGATAAGAAGCTTAACGGAAATATTGGCGCCTCCCCAAGGTGGAATTTTCATAAATATCTCATCAATACCAAGGGTGAAACAGTAGATTTTTTTTACCCATTCACCAAACCAAATTCATCCAGAATTAAAAAGAAGATTAATAAATTACTGATTAAAGAGAAATTATGAAATTAGATTTGCTGGTATTTGCAGCTCATCCTGATGATGCCGAACTTGGTTGTTCGGGAACAATCCTGAAATATATTGCAGCCGGCAGGAAAGTTGGTATAATTGACTTCACCCGAGGCGAATTAGGCACTCGTGGTACCGCTGAAACCCGTGATCAAGAAACCGCAGCATCAAACCGGATTCTTGGACTCCATGTTAGGGAGAATTTGGGAATGCGAGATGGGTTTTTTCGGAATGATGAAGAGCATCAGTTAAACATCATTCAAATGCTTAGGAAATATACTCCTGAAATTGTATTTAGTAATGCTCTTCATGACCGCCATCCTGACCATGGAAAGGCAGGCGATTTGGTGAATGATTCCTTTTTTCTTGCAGGACTTTCAAAAGTTAAAACCGAGATCAATGGGAAAGATCAAAATGCATACAGGCCTCGTTTACTGCTTCAATATATCCAGGACAGGTACATTGAGCCTGATATTCTAGTTGACATAAGCGATTTCTGGGATAAAAAAATGGAATGTATACATGCATTCAAAACTCAGTTCTTTAATCCAGATAGCGATGAAAATGAGACCTATATATCTTCCCCTTCTTTTCTTAAGGTGGTCGAGGCTAGGGCCCGAGAATTAGGAAAGTCTATGGGTGTGGAGTATGCTGAAGGATTTACTAGCAGAAAGTTGCTAGGTATTGACAATATATTCGATTTGAAGTAAGTACAGCTTAGTTAATTTATAAAGAAAGCCTGTAGGATAATTTTCCTGCAGGTTTTTTCATGTTCTATAATGAAGGAATGATGCTCTCTAATATCTCTAGTCCCTCATCAATATGTTGCTCTTCAATAATCAGTGCAGGCCTGAATCTGATCGTCTTTTCACCGCATCCGAGAAACATTACATTTTTTTTCATACCTGTAGTGATAAACTTGTCGCGCATACTCTTATTCGGGAAATCAAATGCGGTGATTAATCCACGACCCCTGACATTAGATATTTTTTCCTCCTTTTCCGAGATTTTACGCAGTCGTTCCTGAAGATAGTTACCCGTTATGCTGGCATTATTTAATAAGTTTTCTTCTTCAATGATCTCAAGTATTCGTGTTGATCTAACCATATCAACAAGATTACCTCCCCAAGTTGAATTGATTCTGGACGGAACTTTAAAGACATTTGTTTCGATTTCATCAACTTTTTTGCCAACTAGAATTCCGCAAACCTGCATTTTCTTGCCAAATGCCAAAATATCGGGACGTGCATTCACTCCGAAATGTTCATGTGCCCAGAATTTACCCGAAAGACCTACTCCGGTTTGTACCTCATCGTAAATCAAAAAACAATCGTTTTCATCCGAAATCAGTCTTAATTGTTCAAGAAACTCCTGACGAACATGATTGTCACCGCCTTCAGATTGAATGGGTTCGATAATTATGGCACAAATATCATCTTTGTTATCAGCAAAAGCTTGTCTGATTTGAGCAAGAGAAAGCGCTTCTCTTTTCTTCAGATCATCATAGCCTTCATCTGTAAATGGGAATTTTATATGCGGAACACTCACACGCGGCCAATCAAAATGAGCGTAATACTTAGTTTTATCGGGAATAGTGTTGGTTAAACTCATGGTATAGCCGGTACGTCCATGAAATGCCTTTTCAAAATGTAATACTTTGAACCCGCGTTCTTTGGTATATCCCTTTTCAAAATTTTTCTGAACTTTCCAGTCCATGGCAACTTTAAGCGCATTTTCTATGGCGAGTCCGCCCCCTGCAATAAAAAATGCATGTGGTAGGTAATCCGGAATACCAATTCGCGCAAATGTTTTTACGAACTGTGCGTACTGGGTTGTATATATATCAGAATTTGATGGATTGGTTAATGCAGCCAACATCAGATTTTTTTTGAACTCTTCATCATTTACCATTTTTGGATGATTATAACCCAATGGAACTGATGCGAAACAAGTGAAAAAATCTAATAATGTTCGCTGATGTTTAGAATCATAGATACGAACACCATTGCTTTTTTCCATGTCGAAAGTCAGATCATAACCATCGGCGAGGATATGTTTGCTGAGTGTTTCCTGAACATCTTCTGGCGAAATTGATAGTTTATACATGCTGATTAGGGTATACTCAAAATTATAAAAAAGTCCTCGAATGAGCAAATTTAGAGGTTTTGCATAGTTTTTTATCGAAAAATAGGTTTAAAACGTTTAAAGGTATTTTTTCAATTAATGTTTTTTCAAGTAAATGTTTAGATCCTAAAAAATCGAGATAAACATTGGCAGATTCTGCGTGAAATCGAGCAATTAGAATTTAAACCTCTCAGCCATACCCAATATTCCGGTAATTCCTCCGGTATGAACGGCGAGTATTTTTGAACCCTTGGCAAAGTGATCTTTATTGATTAGATCATAAATCGAATAGAACATTTTTCCGGTATAGACGGGGTCGATCAGTATTCCGCTTGAAGCCGCAAAATCTTTAATAAAATATAGCAGTTCATTACTCGTTTTTGCGTATCCTCCGAAATGATAATCCGGGTGAAATTCAAAAGAAGCTCCGTGTGTTTGGTTTTCAATCTCCTGTTTAAGAAAATCTGCCCCTTTTAAGACGGGAATGATATGCATTTTTGTGCGAACCGAGTTTTTTTTCAAACCCAAAAGAATACCTGTTGCGGTAGTACCGGTTCCTGCGGCGCAAAAGAGATGATCATAGACCTCATTAAGTTCATCTATCAGTTCTGAACAGCCAATTGTCGCTAAGCTGCCTGATCCGCCTTCGTCAATAAAATAGGCTTCAGGATCATGTTCGAAATGTTTGACGAACAGGGCTGGCTTATTAAGGTAACTTTCACGATCTACAAAGATCAATTGCATACCGAATAGCCTACATAACAGAAGTGTCTCATTTTGAAGCTCCTCGCCACGTACTATTCCTGTACTCCGAAATCCGAATTTTGCTGCTGCACAGGCAGTGGCAAGCAAATGATTGGAATAGGCTCCGCCAAAGGTAACCAGATGATTTTTACTAAGTTTTTCGGCCTCAAGGAGTATATATTTAAGCTTACGCCATTTATTTCCAGAGATATATGGGTGGATCATATCATCCCTTTTTATGAAAAGCTGAACTCCTTTTGAGCTAAAAAGAGGGTCAAATATTTCTTCTACCGGACTGTAAATTGGAAGATTGATCACCAGAGGATTCGATTAATCTATTTTCCTAAACCAAATCCGACACCCCCGTTGAATGAATTATATTCAGACATGCTGTATGAGCCGTAAATTCTGAAGAAGGCAAGATTTAATTGGAAACCAATATTTGTTCTGAAACCGCTGATATCAGTTTGTTTAATATTGATAGGATCAGTAAATACGGAATAAGTTCTTTGCCCTAAGGGGGTAATTCCATCAACTATTGGAAAATTACCCTTCACCCCCGCATCTGTCTTTGCAGTATTATAACCCAGACTTATAAATGGGGTAAAGAGTAGGATTCTTTTTGAAATAATGAATTCAGTATTTATTCCTGAAAATTTTGCTTCTATTCTTTGGTTTGAAAAATTAGTAGGTTGAGTAGCTGATGATGGTAGTGCACCGGCTGGTGCCGCTACGTTTAATGGTACTTCATAAGTGAACTGCGTATATCCGACAGCCAGAGCCAGATCGATAGGAAGAACCTTATCGGCCATACCAGATATCAACGGAATCAACTCAACTTTGATACCAGCTCCTAACATTCCGATAGATCCAAAATCACTGCCGAGTTTAACCGTAGGCATGGCTCTGACACTTAATTCAATACCTCGTGATAATCCGAGTGAGCCTTGAAGTTGTGGAGCCGGAATTAATCCTATTCCTGTACCTCCCGGCAGAGTAAAGGATTCTAATACCTGATTATTAGCATTATAAACAGTTAATTGGGTATTATTATCTTTTGAACCTGAGAGTGTTGGAGCTAAGGTTTGTGTCGGATTACTAGGTCTTACATTATTTGATAAGCCAATTTTGGTCACATCAAAGCTCTCATCCGGTTGTGGGACTACTGCGCCGGTAATGCCGAAACGAAGATCAAACCTCAATAGATTTTTCGAATGTGCAGTATTGTTCCAGCCGGAGTTTAATCCTACACCTAAACCTTTAAAAAGAGGTTTCAGATAGGCTTGGGCTAGTTTGGTAGCATCTGAGGGGCTTGATTTTATAAGACCGGATACATCACTCTGAGAAAATGAAAAGATTGGGAGAGTTAATAATAAGCCGGCAAGAATAATTCGGTAATATAGATGCTTTTTCATATTCAGAATATTGTTGATTACATTATAAAGTTAAGGTCTTTTGGCCAAAACTGATTGCAAGTGAGTAGGAATTACTTGTTTATTGATAAATTAACTAGTTAAGAATATGAATCAAGGTTTATGCCAAATTTCCACCGCAAAGATTTAATTTTGCAACATGATAGAGGATAATCAGGAATTAGAGGAGCACGATCTTTTTGAACATTTACGAATCGTAGTGGATAAAGGCCAGTCATTATTGAGACTTGATAAATTCCTGATTATTCGGACTGAGAATACATCCCGAAATCGGATTCAAAATGCAATTGATGCGGGGAATGTTTTAGTAAATGAAAAAGTTGTAAAGGCCAGTTATAAAGTAAAGCCCCTTGATGTTATTTCGTTGGTTTTGCCTCATCCACCTCGCGATACCGAAGTTTATCCCGAAAATATTACGATAAATATCATTTATGAGGATGATGATGTGATAATGGTCAATAAGGCTGCAGGAATGGTTGTTCATCCTGGATTCAATAATTATACCGGTACTCTGGTAAACGCACTTGTATATCATGCTCAACAATTACCTCAAATGCCCGGAAATGAAGGGAGACCGGGTTTAGTGCATCGGATTGATAAAGATACTTCAGGGCTTTTACTAGTGAGCAAAAATGAATGGTCAATCACTTTTCTTGCCAAGCAGTTCTTTGACCATAGTATCGCCCGTAAATATATTGCACTAGTTTGGGGAGATTTGGCGGAAGACGGAACAGTAAAGGGTTATATAGGGCGCAGCGTTAAAGACCGGAAAGTGATGGCTGTTTATGATGATGAAGAGAAGGGCAAATGGTCGGTTACCCACTATAAAGTTCTTGAGCGCTTCAACTATGTCACTCTGATTGAATGCCAGTTGGAGACCGGCCGGACACATCAGATTAGAGCTCATATGAAGCATATCGGGCATCCTTTGTTTAATGATAGCACTTATGGCGGCGACCGAATTCTAAAGGGTACAATTTTTAATAAATACAGACAGTTTGTAGAAAATTGCTTTGAGTTAATACCAAGGCAGGCCTTACATGCAAAGTCTTTAGGATTTATTCATCCAAGTACCCGAAAATTTGTTCACTTTGAAACAGAATTGCCTGCTGATTTTACTGTAGTGCTTGAAAAGTGGCGCAATTATGTTAAAGAATAAATATGAGTTTAGAGTATATTAATTTTAACGGAAGTATTCTTCCGGCTAATCAACTGATATTTAGAGCAAATAATCGTGGTTTTCGTTATGGCGATGGGCTTTTTGAATCCATGCGTTTTTTAAAGGGGAAATTGAAATTTCCTGAAATGCACATTGACCGTATTCAAAAGGGTATGAAACTGCTCAAGTTTGATAATTGTTCCTTAATTGATACTTGGTTTATCCGCGAAAAAGTTGAAGAACTACTTAGAAGAAACAAGACTGGCGCTGATGCGAGGATCAGATTAACAGTTTTTCGTGATTCAGAAGGCTTGTACAGTCCAGTTTCGAATAAATTCGGCTATCTCATTGAAGTTCAGAAACTTGAGGAAAGTCAGTATGTTTTGAATAAAAAAGGACTCATTATTGATGTCTTTGATGAAATTCCCAAGCCGGTAAACGCCCTCTCGAATCTAAAAACCTGTAATGCAATGATTTATGTCTTAGCAGGCATTTACAAAAATCAGAATGCTTTTGATGAGGTACTGATCCTGAACCAACATGGTTTTCTGTGTGAATCCGTGAGCAGTAATGTCTTTGTTGTTTACGACCGTAAGTTATATACTCCTTCCCTGAATGAAGGCTGTATCGCAGGAGTTATGCGGCAAGTCGTGATCAGGCTTGCAAAGGAAAATAATATTGAGATGGTTGAAGCTCAGATAAATCCGGATATTTTGAATGCTGCTGATGAGGTATTTTTAACCAATGCTTCAAAGGGAATTCAGTGGGTGATGGGTTACAACAACAAAAGGTATTTTAATGAAGTGTCCAGATTCCTAAATGAAAAACTGAATTTACTTTAACGCAGGTTAGATATTAGATTAGAATATTTATTTATTGCGTATACGGTGCCCCGTCATCATAGTTTTTTAGGTTTCTTTAGCTTGGAAAGCTAAGTTCTGCGCGCTTTTTATTGGAAGTCCCGCTTTGCGCTCATACTGCTCAAGCCTTAATCACAGGCCGGTATCCACTACAATCGGGTTTAAGTTTGGTCAGGAAGTGCTATTAATTCCTGACATATCCTTCTCTGAAATTGATAGTTATCACAACGAAATTACAGCCTTACTCCCCTTAAAAACTCATCTACTTTCATTCGCTTTTTACCTTCCAGTTGTAAGTCCTTGACTGAAATAAAGCCGTCGCGGCATACAAATTTGAGATAAGTTTTATTATCGCTTAATACTTTACCCGGCATATCAGCAATCGCTTTTTCTTCGGCAGTTGCGCTGTAAATTTTGAGTATTTTATCCTGTAGCTGGCAAAATGCAGCCGGATGCGGACTCAATCCCCGGATCAGGTTAAAAACCTCCTTAACAGGTCGATCCCAGTTGATCTGACAATCTTCCCTGAAGATCTTTGGAGCTTTTTTTAGTTCATTTTCCTGATTTCCGTGTTGTGGTATTTCTTTGTATTTTCCTGCTTCAATTGCTTTGACAGTTTTTACCAGTAATCCGGCGCCAATTACCATGAGCTTATCATGCAGATCACCGGCGGTATCATTTTCATCAATGTTAAGTTCTTCAGTAAATAATAAATCTCCGGTATCAATCTCTTGTTTCAAAAAAAATGTGCTTACACCACTTAGTTTTTCACCATTAATAATTGCCCAGTTGATTGGTGCTGCCCCACGATATTGGGGTAACAGAGAGGCATGTAAGTTTATAGTGCCTTTCGGTGGCATATTCCAGACCAGTTCGGGCAACATCCTGAAGGCTACAACTACCTGAAGATCAGCATTCAATGCTTTCAATTCTTTTAGAAAATCAGGATTTTTCAATTTTATAGGCTGTAAAATTCTTAAACCTTTTTCAGTAGCAAATCTTTTAACAGCAGATTCGTTAATTTTTTGTCCTCTTCCTGCGGGTTTATCAGGTGCAGTTATAACTCCAACAATATCACATTCTGCATCTAATAGGGCACTTAAGGAGGCAACCGCAAAATCAGGGGTGCCCATGAAAACGATTTTCATAATTAATTAATTAATTGACAGTTGATAATTGAGAGTTGATAATCATTAGTGTCCAGTTAAATTTTTTGTTCTTCGATCCCGAAGGTGGTCTAATGTTTAATAGAAATATTATTAAGTCCCGTTTCCGACCCCGAAGGCGGTCGAATATGATAATTTCAAATACATGCGACCGCCTTCGGGGTCGGGATTTTCGTGTCGGGTAAGTCTATAAACATTTGACCCCTCTGGGGTCAGTGTATAAATTCTAACCTAGATTGCAATCATCAAGGTTGAAAAAACCCTTGAATTAAGATATTGCACCTCGGAGCTTAAGCTTATCTGTCTTTGTAGAGAGTCCTTGTTTGTTGCAAATGTATAAAAACAGCGGATTTTATAAAAATTTGATGATTTTATCCGCTTTCTTATTTTTACCGGACAACAATAGTTCAGAACTGACAGTTACCATTATGATTTATTCATAGAGCAAATATTTTTTCCGCATTATCTTATATTGAGAGAGTCCGGGTTCCCAACTTTGGCGGATTTCTGCTTCAGATTTGCCGGCTATGATTTGTTGTTTCAGATCGTATGTTCCTGCGAGCTTATCAAAGTTACCCATCTGGTTGCTTTGCTTGAAATCAAAGAATTTGTCTTTATTTGGATAGGCTTTATAAAGCTCAATTAACCAGCTAAGATTAATCTTTGCTTCCTTTCTGATTTTATTGCTATTATAATGTCTTAAGTCAATTCCAAAGCATTCCTTGTCCATGTGTAATGGAGTTTCGCTCATTCCTTTAATACTTTTTGGAATAAAAGAGAATTTGTATTTATCCTTCAGATCAGGATTCCCAAGAACGGTGAAGGGGAAATAGGTTCCGCGCCCCTGACTAATAATTGTACCTTCAAAAAGACAAAGTGAGGGGTAAAGTAATATGGATTGGGCTGTGTTCAGGTTTGGAGATGGTTTTACCGGCAAAACATATGGCGTAGCGTGGGTATAATTTGCAATTTTAATGATCTTAATTTTACATTTCACTTTATTTGCCATCCAAGCTTCTCCGTTAAGCATTTGAGCATATTCTGCAATAGTAAGTCCGTGTGTTATTGGAATAGGATTATAACCGATACCTGATCTGAGTTTTGGATCAAGGACAGGCCCATCCACATAAAAACCATTCGGGTTAGGTCGATCCAGGATCAGAACTTCTTTATCGTTTTCTCCGCAGGCTTCCATAACGTGCTGAAGGGTATTGATATAAGTATAAAACCTTGTGCCAACATCTTGTATATCATAGACCATCAGATCTACATCAGCCATGTCTTCCTTTGTAGGTTTTAAATGTTTCCCATAAAGAGATATTACCGGTAATCTGGTTTTGGAATCAAAACTGTCATCAACTTTAACACCGGCACTGGCATCTCCACGAAAACCATGTTCAGGGCCATAAATCTTAACAATTTTAACTCCAAGTTTAAGAAGGCTATCAACTACAGTGGTATTACCAATAACTGAAGTTGGATTCACTACCATTCCTATCCGTTTTCCTTTAAGATAGGGTAGATACTTGTCGATCTGCTCGGCACCAGTAAGCAGTTTGTCATTAATACTTTTAATGGGCTTAATAGCCAGATTTTTCTTGCTTAAAGAAAAAATTTTTGGTGGATTAGCCTTCACTTTGTCTGTATTAAATGGAAAGACTAAAATGGCAGCTAAAATAAAATAGATAGAACGGTACATAGTCAATGTTAATTTTTGAAGTAAAAAAGCTTGATAATGGTTCTTTATGAATTGGTTCAGAAACGAATTTAAAAAAAATGCATCTTTGTTAAAGGTACAAAAAAAACCATTTCAGGATTGAATTTACCCCTTTTCATTGCAAAACGAATATCGTTTAATTCCAAACGAACATTTTCGAAGCTAATTGTGCGTATCGCAATTCTTGGGATTATGCTGGGCTTAGCGGTCATGATTCTTGCAATCGCGATAGTCAAGGGCTTTAAATCGGAAATTCGTGAAAAAGTGCGTGGCTTTTCAGGGGATATTCAGATATCTAAATTAAACCTGAACACATCCTATGAAAATACGCCTTTCAGTATGCCAGATTCCTCCGTTCAAAGAATCACTAAGCATGAGGGTATTGAATTTATGCAAGCAATTGCCACTAAGCCTGGGATTATTAATACCAATGAAGAAATTGAGGGGGTTGTATTAAAGGGGGTAGATAGAAATTATAACTGGGAGTATTTCAGGAAGATACTTGTTGCAGGTAAGGTTATAGATTTTTCTGATACGCTGAAGTCAAAAAAACAGATTCTGATCTCAAAATATATAGCAGACCGGCTCAAATTGAAGGTAGGGGATGATTTTCTGATGTATTTCATCGAAAACTCCTTGCGTAAACGTAAATTTCAGATAGTTGGAATTTATAACCTTGGTGTTGAAGAGGTGGATAAATTATTTGTGATTGGAGATATTGCTTTGGTCAGGAGCCTTAATAATTGGGCTGTATCTGATGTCGGCGGATATGAATTAAGAGTTACTGATTTCGACAGACTTGATGAAATTGAAGCCGGAGTATACGATGATCTAGGTATTGAACTTAAATCGTATAGCATAAAGCAGTATTATCCTAATATTTTCGAATGGTTATCCCTTCTGGATGTCAACACCCAAGTGATTCTAATTTTGATGTTGGCAGTTGCGGTTATTAATATGATTTCGGCACTTCTAATCATGATTCTTGAGCGTACAAATATGATTGGAATACTCAAGGCTCTGGGTAATACTAACTGGCAGATTCGCAAGATATTTCTTTATAATGCAACTTACATTATCACCTTGGGTCTTTTAAGTGGAAATATTTTAGGAGTTGGACTTGGCTTATTTCAGTCGCAAACACATTTTTTTACCCTTGATCAAGCATCTTACTATATTGATTTTGTACCTGTCCAATTGGATGTTATGGATATTCTGTTATTGAATGCAGGAACCTTGCTAATCAGTATTTTTGTATTGCTGCTGCCTTCAATGCTTGTGACAAGAATATCGCCATTAAAAGCCATTAGGTTTAAATAAATCATTCTTTTCTAATAATCAACAAAACTTTTTTATCCGGATTTTTGCCAAGTTCGGGAGATGGTCTAACTGCTTTTAGCACTACTGTGTAACACATATTATTCAGCCAAATTATTGCATTGTCTTCAGTATTGTTTTTTGTATCGCAAAAACCCAGACAAAGCTCAGTGAAAACTTCAGCACCGGAATTATCAAACATTCTTAATTTAATCTTGGCATTATTAGCACTGATACAGTATGCATTTATCGGACATCGGCTGTCATTGATTGATTACGTATCAGAAGTTCGAAATGATACATTGATCTGAAAAAATACTTTTTAGATAAAATTTAGAATGGGCAGAGCTTATAAGTGCAGGGTTTAATTCTATTCTAAAGGAGTTTATTTTTGATTTTTTGCTTCGTTCCAGAAAATATCCATTTCAGATAAAGTCATGTCTTTTAAGTTTTTGCCAAGCTCTTTTGCCTTGCTTTCGAGATATTGAAAGCGTTTAATAAACTTCTTATTTGTTTTTTCAAGAGCATCTTCGGGGTTGATATCGATGAAGCGTGCATAGTTGATCAGTGAGAACATCAGATCACCAAATTCTGCTTCAGCTTTCTCTTTATCAATTGCTGTATTGTCATCTGTGTTGAATTCATCTCTAAACTCTCTTAATTCTTCCTCAACTTTATCCCATACCTGTGTTTTTTCTTCCCAGTCGAAACCCACGCCCCTTGCTTTTTCCTGAATTCTTGAAGCTTTAATCAAGGCAGGTAGTGAAACCGGAACCCCTTCGAGCACTGATTTATTCCCTTCTTTTAATTTCAGTTGCTCCCAATTACGTTTTACATCTGCTTCATCCTTAACCTGTACATCACTATAAATATGAGGATGCCTGTGGATCAGTTTATCGCAGATGCCGTTCAGGACATCAGTCATGTTAAAGTGATTAGTTTCTGAAGCAATACGGGTATAAAATACGAGGTGGAGCATGATGTCACCCAATTCTTTTCTAATCTCGTTCATATCCCCTTCCAAAATCGCATCAGAAAGCTCATAAGTTTCCTCAATTGTGAGGTGTCTGAGGGATTCTAGGGTTTGTTTTTTGTCCCAAGGACATTGCTCGCGAAGGGTATCCATAATCGTTAACAATCGTTCAAATGCAGTTCTGGGACTATCGGCAGAGGGAGGGATGGGATTTGCGGACATTTATTGAGATTTATGAGAACAAAAATATGCTTTTGATCTTGTTTTTTTTGGGGAGAAAAAATAATGTGGTTCAATTATAAGCCTCTGCGATATTTTACAATGTTTACCATTTAATAATTAATACTCTACAGCTGATCGTATGAAAAGGTTTATTTGCTATTTTTCTGTGTAAAAGCAATTTTAATTTAAGTCGAAATTATGATGCTGACTTATGGCAAATTGTCTGGATCACAGATGAAGCAGATAAAAGGATTATGGAAGAGTTAAAGTATAAGGATATCACAGAAAAAATAATAGGAGCTTCGTTCGAAGTTCATAAATTTTTAGGCAATGGTTTTCAGGAAGTCATTTATCAAAGGGCATTAGCTCATGAAATGAATCAAGCTAGACTTGATTTTGTAAGAGAAATTGAACAAGCTATATTCTACAAAGAATTAAAGAAGGCAATAGGTACAAGGCGAGCTGATTTTGTGGTAGAAGGAAAAGTTTTGGTAGAGCTAAAAGCACATGTAAAATTAGAAGATGTACATATGGCACAAGCACTCAATTATTTAAAAGCATACCAACTAGAGATTGGATTACTCATTAATTTCGGCTCCAAAAGCTTAGAATTTAAACGCCTAATACTTTTACAAAGTTCAGCGAAATCCATTAATCGATAAAATCAGCGATTCAGACAAATGTAATATTTTAATGGCACGACGCTGCAGTATAAAGGGAATATCGCCTAAGTAGATTTTAACATGCTACTATGATCGGTTTATAAATAATAGGCCGCAAGAATAATTCACAATTATAAGCTATTCGCATCTAAATGTTTAATTGTTATTTTTGTATATGGTACAGCCACTGGAAAAACAATATATTCTTAAAGAATTATCAAACAGGAAACATCGTCTAGCAGAATTCGGTGTTGAAGAGATTGGTCTTTTTGGTTCCTTTTTACGCGGCGAAGAGAATAATGCGAGTGATATCGATTTGCTGGTAGAATTGAGCAAGAATCGCAAGACTTTTCGGAATTTCTTAGCTTTAAACTACTATTTGGAAGAAATTTTTGGTCGGAGGGTTGAATTAGTAACCAGACAATCTTTAAGCCCTTTTATTGGTCCGCACATCTTAAGAACGGTAGAGTATGCATCTCTCGCAGGTTGATTTCTTACGTCATATCCTTGCCGAATGCGACTACCTCTTAAAAGAGTTGGAAGATAACAGCTTTGATGATTTCGTTGGGGATGAACGCTTAATAAAAGCTGTTTGCAGAAGTCTAGAAATTATCGGCGAAGCAAGTAGCAAAATCCATCCAGACCTGAAATCAAAACATAATTACATTCCTTGGCGTGAGATGAGTGATATCCGAAATAGAATAATTCATAATTATTTTGGTGTTGACTATGATATCGTTTGGGATTCTGTTAATACAGATATACCAATTTTAAAAGACTGTATTGAGGCAATCATAGAACAGGAAAAATAAATTATCTTTTATTTCCTAAAGTACGATTACTGGGCATTGGGCTAAATAGCTCAGATATAAAATTGCATATTATAGGTTCCAATAATATGCTTATGCAAGAGAATACAAGAATATATAATTGGATACCTCTAAATTTTAACCGCCCTTAACATTTCACGTTTTCCGGCTGCGCCGGGTGCTTTTTCAATTGCAAATCCCAAACTTTTCATTGTTCTTTTAAGATCTCCAGTAATGGCATAAGTAACAAAAATACCACCTGGTTTTAAGAATTTGCTAATGTGTTTGAGGGATTGATAATCCCACATTTCAGGTTGGTGAACTGCTGCAAATGCATCAAAGTAGATGACATCAAAAAGCTCCATAAGATTGAAATCGAGCATTGTTTTGTGTTCTATTTTTAATGAACATAAATTGCAAATCTGCACTTCATGCTTTAATGCTTTCTGGTACTGGCTTGAAAAGGAATCCCAGAGTTCATTTGAGATATAGTTATCATATCCGGTATCTCCGATAATTACCTGATTGAGGGGATAGGCTTCAATACCGGTATACTCGAGTTCAATGCCATTTGCTGTACAAAAATCTGCAGTAATTAAAAAATTGAGCCCTGTTCCAAAACCAACTTCTAGAATACCGGCTTTTGTCAGTCCGCTTTTTTCAAGGAAATACCGCAAGCCAGTATCGAGAAATACATGTTTACTTTCCTGTAAAGCACCGTGACGGGAATGATAATTCTCGCCAACTTTTTCATTAAAAAGAGTTTTCGAACCATCGGCAGTGAGGGCAAAACTTAAATGATCCATGCTATTGAAAATTCTTATTGGTTTGTTGAATCACCTGATTAATTAACTTTTGTGCCGCGTTCAACCCATCGACCCCAAATTTTATTGTAGGTATGAATTTCGGAGGTTTGAACTCCGTTTTGTTTATAAACTGGATGACTCTGGTTAACCCATTCAAAGATACCTCCATAAAGATTTTGGACGTTTTTATATCCGGCAACAAGTAATTTTTCTCCGATTTTTTCGCTTCTTATCCCAACAGAGCAATAGACGATAACAGTTGAATTCCGTGGGATATCATAAATCTTTCTCATATCAAACCAGAAACTCCCAACATTTCGCGCATTTTTAATATGACTGACATTAAATTCATCCTCTTCTCGGGTGTCAAAGATGTAGAGGTTGTATTTATCGATTTTTATAAATTCATCAATCGAGATCAGCGGGACTGTATTCTGGTAGATGCTATCCAAGGTTTGCTTGTATTCAGGATTTTTTATCTGAGCAATCAATTCGCTGCTAAAGAAACAAAAAAGTATAATGAAATACTTGTACATAGAAAGTATTTAATTGGTTTGTAGATTTGCATTTTATTATAACTATAATATCAGCATTATGTTGTGTGAATTTGTCATAAAATTGTTTTTTATTATGGCATTTGATGTGCTGTCATAAAATTCAATTGTAAAAAGGTACAAATGCCACCCGGGTTTATTTCAAATGGCTTTGGTATTTTTGTCGGGCTGCCCCTCCCTATGAAATACTGTTTTGGGTAAAATAAACCTTGCCGCAGGAGGTAGCTTCCGGCTGCTGGTAATTTAAAACGGAAGGCTATTTCTTGCCGGAACTACTCTGTAGGAAAGGACTGAACTGACCTATACTTCACAAGTTTTGCTTTCAAAAATAAAATTAATTGGCTCCAGAGCCTTATCTGACCAATTTTAACCGATTAGTTAAACCTTCCTTATATTGAACTCCTATGTTCGTAAAGTATTAATTTCTGAATAATTGAGTGATCATAAGACCATTATATCCGCCATCCAGAATCCCTATACCAATTCTATCAAATGATTTATGCTGAATATTGGCAAGATGTTCAGGTGATTCCATCAAACCGCTATGTGCCAGATTAAGATTTTGAGCCAGAGCAAGATTCTCACCTGCAATACTAAACTGTATTCCCTCTTTTCTGATTCGGTCGTAAGGGCTTTGTCCCTCTAGATTATAATGAGAAAAATATCCCCTCCGAAACATATCTTTTGAATGTGCTCTAGCCACTTCAGCCAGTTCTTCATCAAAGTACAATACTGAAAGTCCGGCTTTTTTTCTTTCATCATTGATCATCCTTAGCATTCCAATTTCTAGCTCTTTTCTAATTAGGGGCTCCTTAACTTTAAAAGGTAAAGGGATAATATCTTTCCCATTAGGAAAAATGGTAAGGCTTCTGCCAAATTTATTTCTTAGATCATTAAGAAAATCGTTAACCTGTTTTCCGGCCCAGTCTGGTTTCTGGGTTAATGTGCTGGCTACAATACTTTTCCTGGCTTCTTTGCTTGCATCGCCGACAGGGTAGAGGAGAAAGAACAAGGATAACAAGAGGGCGTAAAACAAGCCTGATAAAATCCCAGGTATCATCCCGCTAAGTTTATTTAAGCGATTTTCATGTCTTGACTCGGGTATATTTCCTGTGATTCTGTCGCAAGAGGCATAAATAACACAGCTGAAAATTGCCAGAATCAATATAAAACTCAGAGGTCTTAACCATAGAATTGAAATATCAAACAGTTTATAAAGTGCCACTGCAATGAGTTCTGAAAATAGCAGGGCGGCAATGAAGCTACCAAGCCAGATAAATATTTCAGTTATAGACATCAGAAAGCCATTGCGCCAGCCATGCCAAGTTGCTAATAGGATAACAACAATTAATATCAGGTCGATATAGTTCATTGAAAAAGCCCTTTGTTCGAAAATACTCAAACGAAGGGTTTAATTCTAATTAACAAATTTTAAATTCGGAATTTTACCATATTCTGATACGCTCTTCCGGCTTTTTGTATAGTTTATCACCCGGCTTAATATCAAATGCCTGATACCATGCATCCATATTTACGGGTGCCCCAATTGTACGGTAAGGTCCGGGAGAATGAGTATCTGTTACGATTAATTGCGCTGCAGATTCGTTTAGAATATTACCTTTCCAAACCTGTGCCCATGATAAGAAGAAACGCTGGTCTGGGGTAAATCCATCAATTTTTACTGTGCTCTGTCCTTGTTTGGTCATTTTGAATGCTTCATAAGCGGCATTAAGTCCACCAAGGTCACCAATGTTCTCACCAAGTGTCAATTTTCCATTTACATGGATGGTATCAAGCACTGTATAGGCATCAAATTGTTCCTGAAGGGCAGTTGCTTTAACTTTAAACCGACTTCTGTCTTCATC
>JBDNGV010000145.1:0-10583 GCA_041689125.1 Daejeonella sp. | reverse complement strand
GCACGACCGAGAAATCTGTTGACTGGTAGCATATAGTATCCTGTTGCTTCTTGTACTCAGGGCTATCCATTTGCAAGAGATTTCTCCACCTTTTATATTTCTGGTTCAGAAAGAATGAATACTAAGGTGTTCGAAATGACGGATGACCTAGTTACCCTCACTTGATGCCAATTTGTTTAGGAATTATTATTTAACATTCGTAAATTGTTTACGTAAACGCTAACATGAAAACAAAATATACAATCAACCGCCGACACTTTATCGCAGGTACAAGTTTATTACTTGCGGGATATACTTTAAACCTTAAGGGAGCAGAACTTCAGAATCTTGAACCAATCATTGATATTCATCAACATACCGATTATGCCGGGAGAACACAGGATAAAATGCTGGCACATCAGCGGATGATGGGAATTACTACCACCATTCTTTTGCCCGGTGGAAGACCACTTAGTTATGGTTCCACACATTATGGTGTAAGTAATGGACTTCAAGTTAAGGCAGGAGGAAATGAGGTTTGTTATCAATATGCCAAAGATCGTGCTCCGGAAATGCTTTTCGGGGCATGTGAGGTTCCTGATTTTCCGGGGGCAATTCCTGAAATTGAAAAATATCTGAAATTAGGTGCAAAAATGATCGGAGAATTAAAATTCAATGTGGATTGTGATTCTCCAGAAATGCAAAAGATCTACCAGCTTGCACAGGATTATGATGTCCCAGTATTGATGCACTGGCAATATAATATGTATAATCGTGGCTTTGATCGTTTTTATAAAATGCTCGAAAAGTTTCCAAAGGTGAAGTTTTTAGGACATTCGCAAACATTCTGGGCTAATATCGATAAGAATCACGAAGATCAAAATGTCTTGTATCCCAAGGGAAAAGTTACACCCGGTGGACTAACCGATCGTTTAATGAGTGATTATTCAAATATGTATGGTGACATTTCGGGCGGATCTGGATTGAGTTCAATGACAAGGGATGAAGATCATGCCCGTACTTTTTTAAGCAAACATCAAGATAAACTATTGTATGGCAGTGATTGTGATGACTATGCAGGGCATGGCCCGGCCTGCCAAGGTGCAGGAACAATTGAAGAGATCAAAAAACTTTCTGCAAGTAAGGAGATTGAACGAAAGATCCTATACATAAACGCAAAAAAGATGTTCCGTCTCTAAGTATTAACGGCTCTTTCTTTTAATGATTTTGACTATTTTATCAGCAATAAGCCTATGTCCAATATCCATAGGATGGAGGCCATCGGGTAAAAGTCCTTCCATTCCCGCTGGATCTTTCCTTGCATATTTTCCAAAGACTTTCCAGGAATTGATCAGCTCAACATGCTCAGATTTTGCCAGTTTGATTACTGCATCCTTGTAAAGTTTTAGCCGTTCGTGCCTGAATTGCTCTAGTTTTGAGCTTAGCGGGTTCGGAGTGAGAAGTATAACTCTGCCATTGCCTTTTTTTATCTCAGTGACGAAGTGAGTCAGGTTAGCAATATAGGCTTCCAGTGGAATGCGTGATGCGGTGCCTTCTCCCTGATCCTGATAAGCATCATTGAGTCCGAAATTTAGAGTAACCCAATCAGGACGGTGGCTTAAAACAGCCTTTTCAAACCTGTCCATTCCATGTTCGATTTTAGGTCGAGCATTATCCTTCACTGAGCCGGAATGATTGCTCCCAACTCCCGAATTAATTACTTTATTTGCTATTCCGGCTTCAGTAAGCAACTCATGAATCCGTACTGCATACACCTTTTCTATCCCTTTTCGGAGTGCTGTAGTAGAATTACCAAAAGTGACGATAGTTAATTCTTTCTTCTCCTGTGCGAAGGCTAATGAATTCAGGAATAAAATATGAAGGATCAGAATCAAACTGAAACGGGAATAGGATGTACTTAAATTCATCTTAATAAGTTCTGGAATTAGTTATTAAATTTAACTTGAGTTCGAACTAAAACAGGTATTGCTTTCAATAATCAAATTACTTAGCTCTAGAGCCTTTTCTGACCAATCATAACCGTTTTGGTTAACCTTCCTAAAATCGATCTTAGTAAGATTAATATAAAAATAGCTCTTTCGGATATTGAAAGAGCTTTCATATTAAAAATTACAGCAGATTAGGAAACTTTTCCATCGGCATAAAGATTATTTGTCGTATACGTTTTTTCTTCTGCTTTGACAGCCGAAGCAGCATCTTTATGAGTCGGCATCCAGTTATGGTGTACCTCACATTTGTCCTGAGGTACTCCACGAATTACAACGGCTCTTTGAGGTCCCAAAAAAGTATTGTTGTACATTTCCATTGTTGTTCCGGCAATAGTTGTATTGTCTTTACGGTCGCGCCCCCCATGCATATCGAAATTATGGCTTAATGAGATTCCTAATTCCACATTATTACGCGCAATATACCCGCAACCCGGTTTACCTGTTCCGGCTAGTGAGTGCCGGTTTTCATTGAATTGATTGAATTCAATTGTTGAACTGGCTTCATCATGACTAACGCCATATCCAAGTCCGTTATACTGACATTTATGAATCAGGTTATGATGAATATGGCTACCTGTTCCTTTTTGTAAGCTAACACCAGCATTGGCAAAAGCCGAGATCTCACAATTATCTATTTCCAGATTTCCGAATTTAGAGATAATCCCTCTTGATGTCGGGAATTTATAATAATAGATATGACCTGGGCCTCCCGAACCAAAAGCTCTTTTATGATGGTCGAGGTATCTTTTTGAGTTAGGTCCCTGCAGCCTGATCCCGCTGATTCGAACATCAGGACCTTCGATTGAGATCATTCCAGGTGTATCTAGGCTATCACTCGTAATCTGTGCTCCGGCTGAACCATTATTACCCCTGTCGCTGGCCAGAGTAACTCCCTGTGGAATTTTCAGCATAATCTTATCAATATAGATAAAAGTCGTCATGTCGATAATTTTATCTCCCGGAATAAAAACAACTTGCCCAGCTTTTGCTTTGCTAAGGGCATCAATTAGTGATTCGAGGCTATCAACTGTGTAATCACCACTTGTAATTCCCTTCGAATAACCTTTACCGCCTCCGATAGGTCCGTTTTTATCCGCTTTAGCACCGTAAAGATCATTGCCTATTTTTTTCCAGGTAGGTTTTTCTTTTTTGTCAAACTCTGGTGCCGGATTAAACTCAGCAGAAATTGCCGGCTTAATTGAGCTTATTACGGCTATTGAGCCTAAAGAGGCTGCTGTAACAAATTGTCTTCTATTAAAATTTTTTAGTGCCATAGATATTATTACGTTTAATTATTTCATTTTTTAGATGTCCATACAGCATGTGAGGTGATACTGAATGACGCTCCTTCCTCAAAATCGTATAGATAGTTATTTGAAAGATCCGAAGAAAGGTTATTTTGAGCTGGAGTTTTAAGACCGCTTACAAAAGCCACTGGTCCGCAATTAATTTTGCTGACTTTACCCTCGCGCTTAATATCCCTGATCGTATAACTCGCATCTCGGTCTCCTTCCGTTGAGATAATGATCTGCTGCCCGTTCAGGCTTCCATCTTCCGGAAGAACAGTATCAACCAAGATCCAGCCATCTCCAGCCGGAGTTCTATTCATTTTTACAACGGTTCCGGTTATAAGTCCTGAATTTAAGTTCAGGTTCTCATATTTTAATGAGGTACCATTTACCAGTATCCCCTTTGTTATTTCCTTCCCTGTTTTTCTGATATAACCAATATTTCCCCTCATAGACAAACCATGTGGGAGTTGCATAATCTTTTGTGAATCAGGATTATATAACACATAGTCAACATTTCCGTTAATATGTTCTACTTGTATTGCGATTTCTGAGCTTTTGCCATTGTCTATTCGTTTTACTGATTTAATGAAAGGTTGTTGCTTATAAGGTTCTATTACAGAAACAAAAGCGCTCTGGAGGTCGCTGCCCTTTCGATGCATTAATACATACCCAAGCTGTTTGGGATTGCCTGGTTTATTTTGAGGAGGATCACCATCAGCAAGTGCTATATCATCCGACTGGCTCAGGGCATACATACGAAGGTGAACATTATCTTTCTCAGTAAGTCCACGGTAGCCGGCTTCAGCTTTCCAATCCAACATGAATTGAGATGGAGGGCTCATATCTTTTCTGACATTGTAAAAAAATGAATAACCTACCGGGAAACCGTTTGCGCGTTCACCTTTTTGTATTGCCTCGCCTGCATAAGTTCCTTCCTTTTGTTCATTCAATCTAAGCCCCGCACTTGTAATTTCACCGGGTGGACCATGGAAACTGTATACATGATCAAATCCGCCTTCAACACGAAATATATCCACTACATAAGCATTGTTATCATTGTCATCTCGATCACCGCCAATTAAAAGCATAGTACGGGTGTATCCATTGATCTCGGGATAAGCTTTCTTTCCGTCTAATTCAAATACTCCGAATCCTTTTAACTGCTTGAATATTTTGCTGTGTCCTCCCCAAATTTCTTTTTGCGGATGTTGATTTACAAAAACAGTATTATGTGAGATCGTGCTTCCTGTCCAGTCTGTATTACTTGGAATGCGAGTTGCAAACTCCGGATAACCATGATCAGGCGCAAGCCAGCGACCGAAAGCCAGAAGGTCAAAATTTAAAAGGTCAGGGTGTGCGTGCTTTATCGTTCTTCCGTAATTATTGGCCAAAGCTACACCTGAAGCACCTTTGCCTGATTCGAGTAAGGCTAGTCCGAAACCACTCATCAGATAACCTCCCTCCGGACGAGAATCTGAATTTTCTGCAATTTGTTCTATTTCCCGGCTTATTGCATCGGGGTCTGAAGCATAAATATCCTGTCCCAGCCCTTTAGCTGAATTTTTATTGGCATGGTAAGCTGCTTTTGCAAATTCAGGATCACGGGTTAAAATGTAACCCTTGGCAATAAATTGAGGATTAATACCGCTACCTACTGAACCTGTAGAACCGCTATCCCCAATATTTGGAATAGCTATTCCCAAAGCTGCCATTCGATAAGAGGCAAGAAAAGTGGTACTGAACTGAGGAAATTCCCGGATAATATTATGTTTTGTATAAGCTGAATAACCCTCCAAGCGGTCGACTACTTGAGTGATTAAGCGGCCCCATATTAAGTTATAACCAGGAGCCCCTTCATCTGAGGTACCATCACGATCGAAATTGGCCACCATTAAACCCGGAATGTCACCTCCGGTGGGAGTAAACATCCAGTCGAGCCAATATGTTGTTTCCGGCTGAGTATCTAGGGCTAAAGCGCACATTGCTGTCGTTAGCTGATGCATTCCCTGATTACCCCAGATCTGTTTTGATAATACCGCTTTGAAAGCAGTACGTAAAATCCTTTCATCAACATTATTAAGAAACAGATCCCGTGTGCCTTTTTTCTCTGGCAATTTGTATTTCTTAGACTGCCGGGTAAGAAATGAATACAATTCCGGGTTTTCTATCGTGCCGCTCAAAATCTTATCATAGGAATCAGCAAATACCTGAACGATTCCTGTTTCCCATATCCTTCCTTCAATCTTGCCCATGCTAGATCCACCATCAGAATGATACCATCCTCGTTCCGCATATGGCTTCCAGTCCATATCGGGATAAACATCGGCAATACGGTCCAGTATAATGGCGGCTTTGCGGGCGTAATTCTTTTCGCCGGTATAAAGGTAAGCATCGGCTAAAGCAGCAAGACCTGAATTAATATAGTTCCAGTACTTCCAAGTGTAATAACCTATATATTTGTGAGAACGTCCATTTTGGTCAATATATCCGAAGCCGTCATCTACACCATATTTATGAAGCGGATCTTTTGGGTCGGGGTGTTCTGTGTTATATAGCAGACTTTTATCACCCTTGCTGGCATCGAACTGCCCACGTTCATCGATTGCACTTGCGTAAAATTTGGCAAAATCATTGGTCGGAAAAATACTTTTACAAGATGGGCAAGTAAGCTTCCAAGGTTTGTTTTCAAATTCAGGGTTATATGGATAGTTACCATATTTAAAGATGTCATTTCCGCATTTCAGACATCCTAGGATTTTAGGTCCTTTGGTTAGCCGGTCAAAGGTAACATCAATACATCGTGGCAGATCTTGTCCAGGAACCATAGCCCATAATTCATCATCATCTTTAGCCAGCCAGATTTTCGCCTTTTCAATCGCTTTTAAACGTAATTGTTGCGCCCAATCATATTTATCGCAATTTGCCCGCAGACTATTTATCTTTTCCTTTGTGTAATAACCTCCATAAGGCCGGATTGCAGAAGCCTCATGAGTAATAACAAGGAGGATAACAAAAGATAGGAACCTAATTAGGATTTGTTTCATATAAAATAGTTTATTTTCTGTGTTTTGATAACTAATTAAGGACATAACTGTACAAATGAGACCCGCTTACAAAGAAGATCCTTCCATTTGAATAATCCCCACCTGCTTTTATCGGACTAGGAGATGTTGCAATCAGCTTCATATCATAAGTTTTGGATTTAACTTTTACGATGGCTCCTTTTGCAAACAAAATAAACAGTTCGCCTTTAGGTCCATTTACAAATATTCTCGGACTTTGTTCAGCTGTTGTAGGTCCGAATTCGGCAGAAATATCTTTGGTATAGACTACCTTTTTTTTAGTGGGATCAAAAACAAAGAAATGTCTTTTATCTGTAATTCCATAAACCATTCCCCCCGGCATTAGGCGCATTTCACTGTATTCCTGAACTCCCGGAAATACTACCTCCTGCCATTCAATCTTTTTGCTGGCCATGTCCAGAATGTACATTTGTGCTTCTTTTGCCTTTTTTTCTCCTCCTGTTCCCGGAGAAGTGGTGGTTCCACCTAGTAATTTTCCGTTTTTCAGGGGTACCAGACTTATACTGCTCTGATCTTTTACAACCATGCTATCCTTGAGAAGGACTTGGTTTTTTGCCTTATTATCATAAAACAATAATCCCCCACCGGTAGCGCCATATTGCGGAGTGCCGCCCATTATTATGGTTTTTCCATCGGGATGTGCAATGATGCGGTAAGGGCGGATAATGTCTGGTGAAACCGTGGTAAGATGAAGCGGGTTTGAACTTTTATCATTTAGTTTGGTTTGGACCCAGGGTTTGTAGGGGTTCCATTCTATGAGATGCCCCCCTGAGTAGACGCCAAAATATACTCTCTTGTTCTGATTAACCAGTGCATTGAATTGTCCTAAAGCATATCTGTTTACCCATCTGTCTTTTATAAGGTCATAATTAAAAAAACGCATAGGGAAGGCAGTGCCACCAACAATATTACCATCAGGAGCAGTGCCGATACCCATTACTATTGCACCATCACTAGTGTATTCAAAAGAAACCTCTTTTGTTCTGTTCGTTTTAGGGTTTTCTGTAATAAGTACGCGGTTAACGAGGTCAAGATCCTTTAGAATAGTTCCATCAGGGAAATTTCTATGGAACAGACTTTGCGAGCCTGTTATGATTTTTACCTGTTTCAGGTTTTTATACTCACCAATCTTTCTTGCTTCACCTTTATATAACTCATACCACTCATCATTGATCGATTCAAGGGCGCGTCCGTAAACTTTACCGTTTTCATCGCGATAAACAGCGGCAGTTCCAAGTTTGCGTTCAATTTGTGGAAGAATTCCATTTGATTTTTCTGTTTTAGGGTCGAAGGCAAGGATCTGGCTGGAGGCATTTCCCAATCCGAAATAGATCCACCCTGAGTCATCAGCGGCGATTGAACGCTGATACTGACGCCAATTTTCCTGATTAACATAAGCGAAGTCCTTCAATTCTCTTTTCTTAGGATCAAATGCCACAAGTCCGCTGTTGGGATAAGTTACAGACCATATTTCGCCATGATCGTCTTCAGTCATTGACATAGCCATTTGAGGCATTGTCTTTTGAGTAAAAGTAAAAGCCCTTTTTTGCGGATCAAATTCAGTAAAATGATCGCTGAAGTGAGTATAGAATTTATTATCCTTGGATAGTATTGATGAATAGGGTGTATCCTGTTTCGGATCGAAGGGAATTGGAAATTCCTCGCTTTTTCCTGTCTCAGCTTCTATCATTAATAATGAATACCCTCCGCGATGATCAAAAAGCCAAACTAGAACAACATTTTTGCCATTTCCATCAACGGTTGAAACTACTCCGCGATGATTACTGATTGGAGAAGCGACGCCATGATCAAAAAAACCATTACCTAAATCCCTAGTTGAAGTTTCTACGGTAAAACCAGTTTTGTCGGGAAGAGGAATAACCCTGACTTGTTTTTGAGAATAAGCTTCTAAAGATAGAATGACATAAAATAAAAGTTGTAGAATGAATTTCGTTCTCATAGATAGATTGTGTACGTACCCATAAATATACAATATTTTAATCAGCAGTCCAATATCAAACGGCCGACCGTCATCCCGAAGTAGGAGGGATATCATTTGCTAATTATCTCATTTGCTCATTTTCTAATTATTAAGTTCTAACCTGAACAATTAATTCTCCATACTCCATTCTCCATTCTCAATTCATTACCTACCTTTGAACCATGAGTATTGTAGTAAAGGATCTCTGTAAAAGTTATGGAGCTCAGAAAGCAATCGACGGAATCTCATTTCAGACTTCTCTTGGAAGTGTTGTTGGCTTTTTGGGACCGAATGGTGCCGGAAAATCTACAACAATGAAAATCTTGACCTGCTACATTCCGCAAACCTCAGGAATGGCTTCAGTTTGCGGTATGGATGTAAATGCCCATCCCATGGAAGTACGTAGGAATATTGGTTACCTCCCCGAACATAACCCGCTTTACCTTGAGATGTATGTACGCGAAGCACTTGCATTTATTGGCTCAGTTCACCAACTTGAAAATTCAAAAAAACGAATGGATGAGGTAATTGAACTTTGCGGACTAGGGGAGGAGCAAAATAAGAAAATCAGTACCTTATCTAAGGGGTATCGGCAGCGTTTGGGACTTGCTCAAGCAATTTTTTCTGATCCTGCGGTATTGATTCTTGATGAACCTACATCCGGGCTCGACCCAAATCAGGTAATCGGTATCCGAAATCTGATCAAAGAATTAGGAAAATCCAAGACAGTAATACTTTCAACACATATTATGCAGGAAGTTGAGGCTGTTTGTGAACAAGTGGTTATTATAAGTAAGGGTAAGATAGTTGCTGATGATAGGCTGAATAATTTGAAGGAGACTCATCAGAATAAAAGTCTTGAAGATATTTTTATCAGTTTGACGGCTTCGACTCTGCATTAAATTAAATAGTTTGATAAAAAAAGAATTACAGAGAAATATAAATTAGATCAGGTGCTAAGTATTTTAAATAAAGAAATAAACGGTTTTTTCAGCTCTCTTGCTGCCTACATATCTATGGCTGTATTTCTGCTTGTGACCGGTCTTTTTCTTTGGGTTTTCCCCGATTCAAGTATACTGGATTATGGTTACGCCGGACTGGATAGCTTTTTCAATATCGCGCCGTACTTGTTTATGTTTCTAATTCCTGCTATTACCATGCGTTCACTGGCCGAAGAACAAAAAGATGGCACATTCGAATTACTGGCAACCCGTCCTTTGAGTGACTGGCAGATTGTTATGGGTAAGTTTTTGGCATCCTTACTTATTGTTGTAATGACTCTTATTCCAACGCTCATTTATTATATCAGCGTCTATCAACTAGGCATAAGCAAGGGTAATATTGATACTGGCTCGGTGATCGGTTCATACCTCGGGTTAATCTTGTTAGGAGGGGCATTCACTTCAATCGGATTATTTACATCCTCATTTGGTAAAAATCAGATTATTGCGTTTACGCTTTCAGTTTTTCTATGTTTTGTCACTTTCAGTGCTTTCGATTCAATCAGTAAAATAATTTCTCTACAGTCTTTTGAGAGCAGTTTAACCAGTCTAGGAATTAATCAGCATTATCAGTCGATTAGCAGGGGAGTGCTGGATAGTCGTGATTTTATATACTTCTTAAGTTTCGCCGGATTGTTTCTTTTATTAACCAAAACAGTACTGGGTGCAAGGAAATGGTAAATCGTCGGAAACATGATCTGAACATTTTGATTCTTGCCATCGCGGGAATGGTGATATTGAATGTTCTTTCATCTTTTTTCTTTGGCCGTATTGATTTTACTGCTGAGAAAAGATATACACTTTCAGCAATTACCAGAACTATTTTGGCTGATTTAGACAATGAAGTTCAGGTAACGGTTTACTTGGAGGGTGATTTTCCTGCCGGATTCAAACGATTAAGAAATTCCACTGCCGACCTTCTGCGGGATTTTAAAACCTATTCAAATGGGAATCTGAAATTTGATTTTGTGAACCCACTCACCGGAGATCAGAAATCGCAGGAAGAAGCTTACCAGTTATTACTTGATAAGGGCATTGAACCCACTAATTTGAGTGTCAAAACAGAAGACGGGATGTCACAGAAAATCATTTTCCCAGCCGCTTTGATTACTTACCAAGGAAGGCAGATTCCTGTAAAGTTATTGCAATCGAGATCCGGTATTAGTCCGGAAGAAGTTCTGAATAATTCAATACAGAATCTGGAATATGCTTTTGCCAGTGCCATAAAAAAGATTAGT
>JBDNGV010000144.1:0-4969 GCA_041689125.1 Daejeonella sp. | reverse complement strand
TACGGCGAAGAAAAATATAATATCGTGGCTAAATATGGCTATGAAAGCTATCCTGCAAATCCGAACGGTTCAGATTTCAATACTGCAATGATGTGTGATGCGACGGGAAGACATTTGGTGATGATGCCGCATATTGAGCGTTCAACTTTCCCCTGGAACTGGGCCAATTATCCAGATAGAGGCCAAATGGACGAAGTTTCTCCATGGCTTGAAGCATTTGTAAATGCGAGGGATTGGATTGAAAGAAGCTAAAAGTTTAAAGCTAAAAGCGGAAAGCTGGAATTTGAGTCATGATTCAAGTTTAGTTTTCACCTGAAAATTCTTCAACTCAATTTTCTACTCTAATTCCAAAGTAAAACCTCCCCCTGCCATCGCACAAGACCGGAGTGCCTTCGCCAAAAGTGGCTACAGTGTACCCAAATCTTAATTGGCTGTAATATTATAACATAGTACTGTTTTTTGATTAATCTTGGAATTGATTTATAGGTCTAAAATTTGTGCCGTGCAAGATGACTCTGAAAGGGTCAAATGTTTATAGAATTTCGTTAATGCGTAAATCCCGATCCCGAAGGTGATCGCATGTATTTGAAATTATCACATACAACCATCCTCGGGGTTGGGAAACGATATTTATGATGTTTCTATAAACATACGACCGCCGGGGTCGCTTAATCAAATTCGACTAAAACCTATTCATATTTCATTTGAGCCCAGAGGCTTAGGCTCCTTGCAATTGATTAAACTTCAAATTAAATAAAATAAATGAGTTCAGGGTAGACTTGTCATCCCAGACTTGATCCCTTGTCATCCCAGACTTGATCCCTTGTCATCCCAGACTTGATCCCTTGTCATCCCGGACTTGATCCTTTGTCATCCCAGACTTGATCCTTTGTCATCCCGGACTTGATCCTTTGTCATCCCGGACTTGATCCGGGACATACATTAATTCGATATTATCTCTATTTTTATAGACTATCAATTATATAAATATGAACAAACATCTTTTTATCGTGTTGCTGCTTTTTAGCAGCATAAGCGCCTTTTCGCAAAATAAAGATCAGATTGTAGGGAAATGGCTTAACGCCACAGGAGAGGCGCATATTCAGATTTACACAAGCGGAAACAAATTTTTTGGCAAGCTGGTCTGGCTAAAAGAGCCTTTAAACCCAGAAGGTAAACCGACTTTGGATAAGGAAAATCCGGATCAGGAATTGAGCAAACGCCAGATCATAGGTCTTATTATTCTCAAAGATTTTCTATATAAAGGAGGAATCTGGGAGGGCGGTACCATTTACGATCCTAAAACAGGCAAAACTTACAGCTGCAAGATAAGTACAGAAAGTAAGAATAGGATTAATGTACGAGGTTTTGTGGGCTTTTCCATGCTTGGGCGGACTGAAACATGGGCCCGTCTGGAATGAGGCACTCAGCCATTTTATTGATTCTTTTCATACTGAGTATTGCCGGCCTTAGTGCTCAATCAATACAAGTTTTACAAAAGGGCAAGGATACAAGTCTGCGAGGATTGTCAGTTGTAGATGATTCTGTGGCTTGGGTAAGTGGAAGTAAAGGCTGGACAGCTATTAGTAAAGATGGTGGTAAAACCTGGAAAAATCTTTCTGAGTCTAGTTTCCATACTGTGAGAAAGGCAAAATCAGGCAAACTAGTATTGCTGACAGGAGGAAACGGGCGTATTGCCATTTATCAGGACTGAAGAGAATTCAGCTTTTCAATTTTAAGACTTAACTTGCCCTTATGAATCTTGAATTCAATAAAAACGAAGACAGCAACAAGCAGCTTGTCTTTGAGGTAAAAAACCGGCTAAAGAAAATTTATGCAGGTGGTGGTGAAAAGGCTGCTGCGAAGCAGAAGGAGAAGGGAAAAATGCTGGCGCGTGAACGGATAAGTTATTTACTCGATCCTGATAGACCTTGGTTAGAGATTGCTGCATTTGCTGCAGAAGATATGTATCAAGAGGTAGGTGGATGCCCCTCGGCAGGTGTGGTTACCGGCATGGGTTATGTCTCAGGCAGGCAGTGTATGGTGATAGCCAACGATGCTACGGTAAAAGCCGGTGCATGGTTCCCGATGACTGCTAAAAAGAATCTTAGGGCGCAAGAGATTGCCATGGAGAATCGTTTGCCTGTAATCTACTTGGTTGATTCGGCAGGAGTATTTTTGCCTTTGCAGGATGAAATTTTTCCTGATAAGGAGCATTTCGGACGGATATTCCGCAATAATGCCATCATGAGCAGTATGGGAATCGTACAGATCTCAGCGATTATGGGATCATGTGTTGCCGGAGGAGCGTATTTACCCATTATGAGCGATGAAGCAATGATTGTTGAAGGTACCGGCTCGGTTTTTCTGGCGGGTTCATACCTTGTTAAATCGGCCATTGGAGAAGATATTGACAATGAAACATTGGGTGGTGCTAGCACACATTGTGAAATATCTGGCGTAACCGATTATAAACACCCCAATGATGCAGCTTGCCTGGATTCAATCCGAAAGATCATGAGCATGCTCGGAAGTCCGCAGAACGCAGGATTTGACCGTATAAAATCTGCTGCACCTAAATTGAATGAAGAGGAAATCTACGGATTCCTTCCTGAAAATAGGGAAAGTCCGTATGACATGCGGGAGATTATTCTTCGCTTACTTGACAATTCTGAATTTGAAGAATATAAAACCTTGTACGGACAGAGTATTATTTGTGGTTTAGGACGTATTGATGGCTGGGCTGTAGGTATTGTAGCCAATCAGCGAAAAGTAGTGAAGAGCAAAAAAGGTGAAATGCAGATCGGAGGGGTAATTTACTCAGATTCAGCTGATAAATCAGCCCGTTTTATTATGAATTGCAATCAGAAAAAAATCCCATTGGTGTTTCTGCAGGATGTGACCGGTTTCATGGTTGGGAGTCGCTCTGAGCAGGGTGGAATCATCAAAGATGGGGCTAAGATGGTTAATGTTGTTGCCAATTCGGTGGTTCCAAAGTTTACTATTGTGATTGGAAACTCCTATGGTGCTGGTAATTACGCCATGTGCGGCAAAGCCTATGATCCACGTTTGATTTACGCATGGCCTTCAGCTAAGATTGCTGTGATGGGTGGTCAGCAAGCGGCTAAAGTATTGCTCCAAATTCAGCAAGCGTCTTTAAAGGCAAAGGGCGAAGAAATAACCAAGGAGAAGGAAACTGAATTATTAAAAGAGATTACAGATCGTTATAATCGTCAAACTACACCATATTATGCAGCATCACGATTATGGGTTGATGGGATTATAGATCCTTTGGAAAGCCGTAAGGTGATTTCGATGGGAATTGAAGCGGCTAACCAATCGCCAATCGAAAAGCCATTCAATCCGGGTATTTTACAGACCTAATTCAGAATTTAGATGAAGAGATTTCTTTTAAGTATACTTTTACTATCAGCATTAAGTGCCCTCGCCCAAACAGCAATCAAATTGCACCAAAAGGCTATTGTAGTTGATACGCACGGAGATATTTTATCTGATCAGATCAAGTCGGGTATTGATATTGGACTGCTGCAGAAGAGCGTAAATTTTGACCTAGTTCGAGCAAAGCAAGGTGGCTTAGATGTGCAGGTTTTTTCTGTATGGAGTGATTATACCGGAGGATTTGCATGGGCAAACAGGCAAATTGATTCATTAGATACACTAATCAAACGCCATCCAGACATGATTGCTAAGGTAAGGACAGTCAAAGAATTGAAATCAGCAGTGAAACAGGGTAAAATGGCTGCTTTGTTCGGTGTTGAAGGCGGGCATATGATTGAGAATAAGATTGAAAACCTGGAAGCGCTTGCCAAACGGGGAATGACTTATATGACACTGACCTGGAATAATAGTACGCCTTGGTCGAGTTCGGCCTATGAAGAAACATTCAAAAAAGATAGTTTAAAGCAAGTCGGTCTCAGCGACCTAGGAAAACAGATCATCAAACGTATGAATGAACTGGGTGTGATCGTAGATCTCTCGCATGTGGGCGAGACAAGCTTTTACGATGCAATCAAGGTCTCGGTAAAGCCTGTAATGGCCTCACACAGCTCTGCTTATGTTTTTAATGCACATCAGCGTAATTTGAAAGATGATCAGATCATCGCTATTGCCAAGACCGGAGGAGTGGTTTTTGTAAATTTCTATTCCGGATTTATAGATAGTACTTATTCCCGGAAACAAAAGGAATATACTGCAAGGCATAAGACAGAACTAAGTTCCTTGGCTGTAAGATATCAGAGCCATTCGAAAGCTTCTGACGAGATTAATGTTAAATACCGTCAGGAAATTCAGGATATGCGAGCTCCATTATCACTGCTCATTGATCATATTGATCATATGGTCAAGCTTGTTGGTGCAGATCATGTTGGACTCGGTGCTGATTATGACGGTGCAGAATCTTACCCAAAAGGACTGGATGATGTTTCCAAATACCCGCTGATCACAGAAGCATTACTGCAAAGAGGCTATTCAGCTAAAGATGTGAAAAAGATTTTGGGGAGGAATTTTATTAGGTTGTTGAGGGAGAATGAGATTGATTAAGCCTTAAGCTTAAAGCCTAAAGCTGAAAGTAGAAAGCTTAAGGTGGGAATTTGAGTCAAACGTTAAATTTTATTCTCCACTCTCTATTGTCCGGTTACATTTGATGCATTATACTTAATTGAGAAGGTTTCTCGAACAACCCGATAAGTGTCGTATTCTAAACTATCTTAAAATGATCCAGGATGGTCTTTTCACGATTTAAAAAGAAGTTTATCAGACAACAATGAGTGACAGTTGACAGTGACTAGTGTCTGATAAAGATTTTATGTTTCGACCCCGACGAAGGTGTACGTATGTGGGAACTTTGAATACATACGTACACCTTCAGGGTCAGAAAAAATGTTAAAAGAAATTTACTGTAAACATGTGACTACCTTCGGGGTCAAAGTAATGATATTTTATGCTGGGG
>JBDNGV010000143.1:0-6168 GCA_041689125.1 Daejeonella sp. | reverse complement strand
GCACCAGCCCGGCGAAAAATTTACCTATGGACTAAATACCGACGTTTTGGGTTGTTTAGTTGAAGTAATATCCGGTGTTAGTCTGGATGAGTTTTTCAGAACCCGGATATTTGAGCCACTTGGGATGAAGGATACTTATTTTAACCTCCCTGCGAGCAAGGCGAATCGTCTGGTAAACCTATATACTGAAACCCCTCAAGGAAAATTAGTGAAAGCTAATGCAGGAATGTTAAACAGTCCGGCAACTTCAAATTACCCCCTTGTGCCACATACTTATTATTCAGGTGGTGGAGGTTTAAGTTCTACATTGTATGATTATGGCATCTTTCTGCAAATGCTCCTAAATAACGGTGTTTATAATGGCAAAAGACTATTAGGTCGAAATACCGTAAGAATGATGACTGTTAATCAGATTGAAGGTGTACCATACGCCAGCGGGACTTTCGGACTTGGATTCGGAGTAGTTACTGATCAAAACAGCGGAACTGCTCCCGCACAGGTAGGAACCTTTAACTGGGGTGGAGCTTTTGCAACCTCTTACTGGGTTGATCCCAAAGAAAAAATGGTTTACCTGTTCTTCCGCCAATTGCAGGCCAGAACCCATAATGAGGTAGTAGAAAAATTCAGGGCATTAACCTATCAAGCAATTAACGATTGATTTCTTCTATCATCTTTAAAAAAATACAAAATATGAAGAAAGTACTCTCCCTTGCCGGAATAGTTTTAAGCTCCTTAATGGTTAAGGCTCAGCTAAGCGCGGACCTTATCATTCGGAATGGAAAAATATACGATGGTACCGGAAACTCTTGGTATTACGGTGATATTGCTGTAAAAGATGGGAAGATCCTTAAAATGGGATATATAACTGATATCCCGGCCAATAGAACTATCGACGCCAAAGGATTAATGATCGCTCCGGGCTTTATTGATGTTCATGGCCATATTGAGGGGGGAATCATAACAACACCAACCGCAAATAATTATATTTTCGACGGTGTAACCACAGTGGTTACCGGTAATTGTGGTGGATCTGCAGAAAATATTGGAAGCTTTTTAGAGGAGGTTAACCGTACTCGCACTTCGATCAATGTGGCAAGCCTGATCGGGCATAATACGGTACGCGCCCAAGTAATGAACCGTGACAATCGTAAGCCTACATTTCTGGAACAGCAAAAAATGGATGCATTGGTGGATCAGGCAATGAAAGAAGGTGCAGTAGGTCTTTCCACCGGCTTGATTTATATTCCCGGAACCTTTGCAGAAACCGAAGAAGTAATTGGATTGGCAAAAGCTGCAGCAAGGAATAAAGGAGTTTATGCTTCACATATACGAAATGAAGAAAATAAAGCCGTTGATGCTGTAAATGAAGCTATTAATATTGGTAAAGAAGCCAATATTCCTGTCCAGATTTCACATTTCAAAATAGGCGGGAAGTCAAACTGGGGCAAATCAGATATTACCCTTGCTTTGGTTAAGCAGGCAAGAGAGAATGGCTGGGATGTAACTATTGATCAATATCCTTACACTGCGAGCAGTACCAATCTCGGAATTCGTTTACCCGACTGGGCTTTTGCGGGTGGAAATGATTCATTGAAGGTGAGGTTGAATACTCCTGATATCCGTGCACAGATAAAAAAGGAAATGCTGGCACAACTTGCCGGCTATAAATTCCCGAATTACAGCTATGCCGTAGTAGCCAACTACCCAACGGATACCAGTATGAACGGCAAAAACATTTCGGAAATCAATAAACTGATGGGCAGAAAAGCCAAGGCCAAATATGAAGCAGAAACCATTATGGATATGGTTGAAAAGGGTGGTGCACAAATGGTTTATAACAGCATGAATGAAGCGGATGTAAAGAACATCATGAAATATCCATTCAGTATGTTCGGGGCGGATGCAGGCGTTCCCGTACCCGGCAAAGGAATGCCACATCCCCGTGGTTATGGCACCAATGCAAGAGTATTGGGCAAGTATGTCAGGGATGAGAAAGTAATTACAATGGAGGAAGCAATCAGGAGAATGACCTCATTGGCAGCACAAAAATTTGGTCTGAGTGATCGCGGACTATTATTACCAAACTATGCCGCAGATATTGTGATCTTCAGCGAAGCGGAGGTTAATGATATGGCAACCTTCCAGAAACCTCATGCTTATTCAAAAGGGTTTAAGTATGTAATTGTAAATGGTGAGTTGGTGGTTGAAAATGAAAAGCATATGGGAACAAGAAGTGGGAAAGCTTTGTATGGGCAGGCGTATGTGAAAAATTGAGAGTGGAGAATGGAGAGTTGAGAATTAACCCCATCTATCAGTTTCCAGATTTTAAATTCGCTTCTTCATTTGGGTGAATTTTGTATCCAATGCTTAAACTAATAAGGTTAAAATTAGTTAGACAAGGCTCTGGAGCCAAAGCAATTTTATTATTGAAAGCAATACCTGTGTAGTATAGGTCGGTTCAGCCCTTTCCTTCGGTTAGTTCCGGCAAGAAATAGCGTTCCGTTTCAAATTACCAGCAGCCGGAAGCTACCTCCTGCGGCAAGGTTTATTTTACCCAAAGCGGTGTTTCATAGGGAAGGGCAGCCCGACAAAAGGACCAAAGCCATTTGGAATAAACCCGGGTGGCAGCTGTAGCTTTTTGCAATTGAATTTCACGATATCCTTTAAATCTGCTGCAAAAACTACGGCAGAACACGGGAATGGCGCGACCGAAGAAGCACAGACCTTGCTTTCTAAAACAAATGAAAATTATTCCATTCAAAATAGCCCAGCAAGATTTTATATTGAATCTCAGGTTATGAAGAAAATCCGGAATTTAATTACCTGATGAGTATACGGTAATAATTGTTTATAATAGGTAAAATAACAGGATTAGGTTCATCATAAAGATTACTAAATTTTAAAAGCGAATTTTAAAATCTTCCTTCCTCTGCGCTTTTCTAAAGAACACTAATCCTATCCAAAACAAATCAATGGTAACACTGACTTCAGGAATTGATTTGATTTCATTCCAAGCTAATTTGGCCTCTTTACTTCTATAAATATCCTCAAAGACAATCATGGAATGTTCAGTCATTTTGGGAAAACACCACTTAAAATAATTCAGGGTAGCTTCTTCGGAATTGTTACCACCGATAACTATAAAATCGAGCTCTGGTATTTCTTTGAGGAGCTTTGGCAATAATTCTTCAACATTTCCGGAGAGTAGTTCAACGTTACGGATATTTAGTTTTTGAAGATTCTCCCTTGCGATGGCTATGGTATCAGAATATTTCTCTATGCTGAAAATCCTTGCCTCTGGTGCTGTTTTTGCAAGGTATGCTGTAGTAATACCCAAACAAGCGCCCAATTCGATTATATTCCCCGGCTTTTGATCAGCTACAAGCCGATGGATCAGTTGATCCAGTCTGGCAGGTTTTAAGACTTCTTTCACCACTGAACTGATCTGTCTTTGTTTATTTTGATAAAAATTCGATGCTTTTCCAGCCTCAGAAATGCTGATCTGCCGCTTATCATGCAGCAAATCAACTCTTAATTGTTCAATATCCTTGTAAACTGTTTTGGCACGAAAATCGTAAATAACCTCATCAAGCAGCCGATACACAAATGGGGAATGAATTCCATGACGTGTTTTGGCCTTAAAACGGTGCTTTAGGAAACTAATTACATTTACCTGCTTTAACATAGGGTTAAAGATAGTTTTCGCATTTGAGATGGGAGACAAGAGATTTGAGATAGTAGAAGCTGACAGCCAATAGCTGTTAAGAACAAACACATTTTTGCGTAAATTTGTAAATACAAATGGATGAGAAGGAATTAGAATCACTTATTAAATTGCTCGACGATCCGGACACGGAGATATCGCGTCATGTGGAGGATAAGTTATTATCCTATGGCAATGATGTTATTGGATATCTTGAAAATGCCTGGTCTCAGTCGCTGGATACCATTTTGCAGGAAAGGATAGAAAACCTTGTTCATAGAATTCAATTTCAGAATGTTAAACGCGAGCTTGAATTATGGCAAATTGGTGGTTCTTTTGACCTCTTGCAAGGAATACTGATAGTCAATAAATATCAGTACCCCGATCTCGATGAACAAAAAATTATCAACCAGATTGAGGATATCAAGAGAGACATCTGGATGCAGATGATCTATGAAATGAGTGCGGTTGAGAAAGTAAAACTAATCAATCATATTTTCTATGGAGCTTATGGCTTCTCGGGAAACACCATAAATCATCAGGATCCGCAAAATTCTTACCTGAGCCAAGTTCTTGAAAGTAAAAAAGGGAACCAGATTCTGCTTGCAGTGATCTATTCAATCATAGCCCAAAAGCTGGATATTCCAGTCTACGGAGTAAATCTGCCTCAACATTTCATACTTGCCTATGTAGATGACAATCCAGAGGATAATTTCCAGGTATCTCAAAATATATTTGAGAACAGCATCCTATTTTATATCAATGCCTTTAACAAGGGTTTTATTTTTGGCCGAAAAGACGTTGATGCATTCTTAAAACAACTGAATCTGAAGCCTCTTAACCATTTTTATGAGCCCTGCACTAATACTGAAATTATCCAGCGGGTGCTCAGAAACCTGATCAGTGCTTATGAAAAACTTTCGGCTATTGAAAAGGTTGCAGAACTGGAAGAATTACTTTCGATTTTCCCAGAACCAAAGCAATAGAGCCGAGATCCAGGAACCAAGAATCGAGAAAATTTTATGCGTACACTATTTATTCTTTGTTATAACATGACAGTGCCTTGATTCTTGGCTCTTGATGCTTGATTCTCTTCCTAAAATTCCATCAAATAAGCCTTCAAAAATTCACCCAGATCGCCATCGAGCACAGCTTGGGCATTTGAAGTTTCGTAATTCGTGCGAAGATCCTTAACTAATTTATAAGGATGCAGCACATAATTCCTGATCTGTGAACCCCATTCAATTTTTTTCTTATTTCCTTCAATGGCAGCGGAGGCTTCCTGACGTTTACGCATTTCAGCCTCATAAAGCTGTGACTTCAGTAAGCGGATCGCATTCTCCTTATTTTGAAGCTGAGATCTTGATTCCTGATTCTTGATGATAATTCCTGATGGCTTATGATATAAACGAACAGCAGTTTCCACCTTGTTAACATTCTGTCCACCGGCACCGCCAGAACGGAAAGTTTCAAATTCAATATCCGCAGGATTGACATATATTTCAATCGTATCGTCAACCAGAGGATAAACATAAACCGATGCAAATGAAGTATGGCGCTTAGCATTTGAATCAAAAGGAGATATCCTAACCAGCCGGTGAACACCGTTTTCCCCTTTCAGGTAGCCGTATGCAAAATTACCTTCAAACTGAATGGTTACAGTCTTGATTCCTGCAACATCACCTTCTTGAATATCCTGTTCTGAAACTTTAAATCCATGCTTTTCTCCCCACATCACATACATCCTAAGCAGCATTGAAGCCCAATCACAACTTTCTGTACCTCCCGCACCTGCAGTGATTTGCATCACCGCATTCAGCTGGTCCTCTTCGGAACTGAGCATATTCTTAAATTCAAGTTCTTCAACTTTTACCAAGGTGATTTGATACTGTTCTTTGAGTTCGGCTTCGCTTGCATCACCTGATTGGAAGAAATCAAGCATAACGACGGCATCTTCCACAGAGGCTTCAGCAGCTTTAAATTCATCCGTCCACTTTTTCTTTGAATTAATAGAATGCAATGACTTTTCAGCCTCTTTGGGATCATCCCAGAAATCGGGCCTGAGGGCTATGTCCTGTTCGTTCTTAAGATCATCTAACTTCTTGTCGATGTCAAAGATGCCTCCTCAAAGACGTTATTCTGTCTCTTAAATCCGTAATATTTTCTTTGGTCATAATGCAAAAATATAAAAATTCGCATCTTAGATGGGATTAAATTTATAAGATATGAGAACTTACATCCTGATAATTTTCGCAGTAATGATATTTCAGGCCTACAGCTATTCTCAAAAACAAAGTAATACAGCGGATTCAATTGAAACTGTGGATACCATCCTTTCTCGTGAGGACACTACCTCATCCATTTTTAAAGGTCTGTATACATTTGGAAATGAAGTAAAAACCTTCCAAGATTGTAGCGTCCGCCAGACAGTTTACTGGGTGAACGATAGCATAGCAAGCCTCCAT
>JBDNGV010000142.1:0-1372 GCA_041689125.1 Daejeonella sp. | reverse complement strand
GAAATCCTCAAGCCATGCAATGGTTTGTATGTCAAGGTCGTTGGTAGGCTCATCCAGTAAGAGGATATCCGGTTTACCAAACAATGCCTGAGCAAGCAAAATCCGTACCTTTTGGTTACCATCGAGGTCTTTCAATAAACTATAATGAAATTCTTCCTTGATACCTAAATTGCTCAGCATGGTGGCAGCGTTATTCTCTGCATTCCATCCGTCCATTTCGGCAAAGATATTCTCAAGTTCACCGGCACGCTCACCATCTGCTTCAGAAAAATCTTCTTTTGCATAAAGTGCGTCCTTTTCTTTCATGATGGTATACAGCTCTTTATGGCCCATCATTATCGTCTCAATAACCGGAAACTCATCAAATGCGTAATGATTCTGGGTCAAAACTGCCATTCTTTCGCCCGGGGTAAATGAAACTGAGCCACTACTTGGGTCGATCTCCTTAGAAAGAATTTTCAGGAATGTTGATTTTCCGGCACCATTGGCACCAATTATACCGTAGCAATTTCCGGGAGTAAACTTTAAATTTACTTCTTCAAAAAGAGTTCGTTTTCCGTAACGTAATGAAAGATTAGATACTGTAATCATGTATTTAAAATAAATTGCAAAGTTACTGAATTAATGCTGAATTTTAAACACGAGCGACATGTTTGTACAAGACTTAATGCTAACTCTCAATATTTTAGTGCATGGATAGGGATAAATTATTTAAGAAACTTTCCAAAACCCTTTCCAAAGCTGGAGCCATTAAGATTGCGCTGGATAAAGACTGTAGATCCGATGATTTGATAAGTTTAAGTCTATCTACTCAGAATGAAATTGCCTTCAGGGCATCTTGAGCGCTGGAACAGTTCCTTTATTTTAGATGGGATGATCTTGTTCCAATCCTTGACGATTTTATGGAGGGATATTTTATTCAGAAAAATCGAAGTTGTCAGCGCCATTTCACTAAGATCATGATGTATCTTATCGAATCCGGATCAGTAACAGAAATAAAGCTTTTGATAATTGAGTATCAAGAGCAGGTAATAGAGATAACCTTTGATTGGCTAATCGATCCGGAAACACCTGTCGCTGTGAAAGTAAATTGCATGGATATCTTACTTTATTTCAGTAAGGGGCATCAGTGGATTCAGGATGAACTCCATTCTCAGGTCCAATTCCTTCTTAGAGATGGTTCAGCAGCAGTTCAAAGCCGTGGGAAACGGATATTAAAAAAATTAAAATCTCCAAGTTATTATGTTTAAATTGAATCAATTGTTCATAAATATATTGCCTCCAGTTGAGCAGTCAACTTCTCAAATCATTAAAATTATGCTTCTTTGCAGAAATGATAGGTATTAAAGAGGAATTGCATAAGCAGTGTATG